>JAZSKO010000217.1:0-4240 GCA_045534875.1 Eubacteriales bacterium
AAGGGGTCTCCCCTCCAAGGTCTTTCTCCTCCTCCGCTCTCAAACTCCATGTCCCGTCGGTGATGGTGGAGGGGAAGCCGTTTTGGAGAGTGAGGGTGACGGTGGAGGGGATGCCGTCGGCGCGGAGGGTCAGGAGAGAGGCGTTTTGGAGGCGTTGGGTGGTGAGGATCTCGGCGTTGGGAAGGAGAAACAGACGAGCAGGCGCGAGAAGTCCCTCCAAGGCATCCGAGGGGAGTGGGTGAGAGATGCCCTGATACTCCGCAAGAAATGTCGCATTTGACGAGGGGGACGGCGTGATGCGAAGCCCCTCGATGGCAGAGGGAGAAAGGTAGACCAGCTCCACAAGCGACCCCTCGGAAACCGTCAACCGACAGCGGATCGCCTGACTTCCCCGATTCCCCTCCAAAAGCAGAGAATACGACCCCTCGCGGTAGGCCAAGGGATCGGGAGGCGGCGAGCAGGAGACGAGCAAAAGCGAAAGGCAAAGCAGAACGCTCCCTATAAAAAGGGCGGTTTTGCGTGAAAACGCGATACGTGGACGTGTTTTCGCACCTTTTCGGGAGGGGGCGGATGAGTTGGGGCGAGGGTGGACGCAAGCGGGCATGATCGTCTCCTTTCCGTCTTGTTTGCCGCGTAGAAAAAGACGCCTTGGGCGGCGGCGCGCGGTGAGACGGTTTTTTCTCATCCTATGCAAAAAAATCCGAAAGAATGGCAAATTGATGAAGAAAAGCGGTTGCAATATTTGTCCGATTGTGGTATAATAGGGAAAATGGGGCGATTTTGTTTGATCGTCGCCCCGATGCCCTGTGGAAAGGAGGCTCTGCCGTGGAGACCGTTTATAAGCTCTATTCGTCGCTTCCCGAGATGGAGGAAAGAAAAACATGGGCCGAGATCGACCTCGGCGCTCTGCGTCGCAATTATCGTCTGATTCGGGAAATGGCAACGGCGCACCGTCCCGACGTCCGCGTGATCGCCGTGGTGAAGGCCGAGGCCTACGGACACGGCGCGCCCGAATGCGTGCGGACCCTGCTCTCCGAGGGCTGTGATTTCTTTGCCGTTTCCTGCATCGACGAGGCGGTGGCGGTGCGGACGATCTGCAACGCCGAGCAAAGAGAGGCCGATATCCTGATCTTGGGCTACACCCCCCCGTCCCTTGCCTATCAGCTTGCCCGATACCGTATCCTGCAAGCCCTGCTCTCCGAGGATTACGCGGCGAACCTCAATTTGGAGGCATCTGCGGCAGGTGTGACGGTTCGCACCCATCTGGCGGTCGACACCGGCATGAACCGCATCGGGCTTGGAGCGCATAATGAGGAGGAGATCCACGCGGCGGTCTCGGCTGTTTTGCGGATCCGCTCCTTCTCGCATCTGTGCGTGGAGGGAATGTTCACCCACCTTTCCAGAGCCGACGAAGCCCCACAGAGCGAGGGAGAACGCTTGACCGACCGTCAGATCGAGCGGTACAACACCCTGCGCGCGGCCTTGGAGGAAAAGGGCGTGTTTATCCCCTTCCATCACGCCTGCAACAGCGCGGCGACGGTTCGGCGTCCGATGGATCACATGAACGGCGTTCGCGTGGGGATCTTGTTGTTCGGCGCGCGTCCCTCGGATCACGTTGCGCTTCCCATGACCCCCGTCTTAAAGCTCAAAACCGTGATCTCGCACCTGCATCGGCTTCTGCCGGGCGAGGGCGTGAGCTACGGAGGCGACTACACCGCCGAGGACGAGCGGCTGATCGCCACCATGCCCATCGGCTATGCCGACGGCTTCTTGCGCGGCTATCGCGGCGCGCTTGTGACGGTGGAGACACGGGAAGGCCCTCGCGCCGCTCCCATCGTGGGCAGGATCTGCATGGATCAGTGCATGATCGACGTCACGGGAACGGGAGCGCAAACGGGAGACACCGTCACCCTGTTCGGAAACGACCCCAAGGAGCTGTACGCCTACGCGGATCGCGCGGGAACGGTGGACTACGAATGCCTCTGCCTGATTTCCTCGCGCGTGCCTCGCGTGTATCTTACGGATAATGAAAAGGAGACCTCCGATGAACGATAAAGGACCGATGAAAAAAAGAGGCGGCGCGCGACGCGTGCTATGCCTGTTGCTCTGCTTGTTGATGCTTTTGCCCACGGTTTTGTCATGCGGAAAGAAAGCGACCGTGACCGAAACGCCGAGCCTTGCCTTAGATGCCTCGGGCGAGGCGACCTTCTCGGTGGCACTCACCAAGGAGCAGTACACCGCCAACCGAAAGGGCTCGGCGGCACTCTATGAGCTGCTCCCCGGGGAGAGCTTCGATGCCTTGGCAGGACGCGAGCCGATCGCTGTGCAGAAGGTCAAAAAGACCCTTCAATTCACCTTCCCCCTTGCCACCGAGAGCGGCGAGAACCGTCTCTACCGCTCCTATACCGTGATCCTCTCGGACGGCACGACCCTCGGAGAGTCGCCCATCGGCTTTTCCGATCCCTCGCCGCTCGCCACGCGCGTGGGGGCGCTTCCCAACGATAACCGCGTCAAGGGAATCGCCTACACCACCGCCGAGCAGGCGGACGAGCTTCTCTCGCCGCACGTGCTTCTGTCGGTCTCCCTGTCCTCGCTTATCAATGGAGAGGATCTTTCCGCGCTGATCGCATCGGTCGGACAGGCAAGAGCGGCGGGAAAGGGTGTTGCGCTCCGCGTGATCGACGATCATCCCGCCACGGCATCCGAAACCGCGACCGCGGCCGATGGCATCCTTGGCGCGATGGCCTCGTCCGACGCCACCCCCGATGTCCTGATCCTCGGCCTTGCCTCCCCCGTGGAGAACGAAGCCGACGCCGCCTTGGTGTCTGATCGCTTGCGTGTGCTGTATCTGGCGCTCTGCTCGCGTGTCTCCAAGGGGCGCGTTTTCGTGGAGCTTTCGGGCTCGGCGGACGAGCTCGTGGCTGAGGCTGAGCGCATCTATGTCGCCGTAAACGCGAAAGCCCCCTTCCCCTTCGGCGTGGGTGTCTCGCCCACGGCGAAGATCGTGGCGGGTGCGCTTCATATCTCCGAGCTGGTCGATTTTTCCAAGAGCCTTCGGGACAAGACCGAGGGACGGGTCTCGCTCTGCGTGACCGATATGACCATCCCCGCCACCAATGAGGATACGCAGGCGGCGGTCTTGACCTACGCCTATCGCGCCGCCCTCCAAGCGCGCGCCGAGCGCTTCTTCTATGAAGCTGTGACCGAGGACGCAAGCGGCCTTTATGCCGAGGACGGCTCGCCTCGCCTCTCTGCCTCGATCTTCCGCCTGATGGACACCAACCAAAACAGCGAGGGCGAGCTGTTGGCCGACGAGATCTTAAGCGTGGAATGGCAAAAGCTGAGCCATCCCCGTCCCGAGCTGATCCTTTCCTCCTCCTACGCCAACGTGGGAACGAACGGAGAGGCGGGTCGCCTTCTGTTCGATTTCTCCACCGACGACACCCCCGCGATCTCGGTCTCGGGAGGACTGACCGCGGCCACCCTGCTCCGCTCCGAGCTTTGGAACTCGCAGGTGCTCACGGCGTCGCTCGCTCCCTCGGCTCTTTCCGACGGATCGGGCTACCGCTTCTCCTTGGAGAGCGGAAAGGACTTGAAGGATCTGCACGTGCTGTCGGTCAATCTCCTGCCCCAAGCCCCCACGGCCGAGCAGGCCACCGTTACCCTGCGCCTTGACGGCGTCTCCACCGACGGACGCGCGCTTTGCCACACCGCCGCCGTCGATCTTCCCTGCAACGGCTGGCAGACCGTGAGCTTCCACATCCGTGATTTTACATCCTCGCTGGATACCTCCAAGCCCTGCGAGATCACCCTTTTGATGCGTCCCGATAGCGAGACTGCCGAGGAAAGCTGGGCTCTTTGGGTGCATTCCTTCCACGGTCGAGCCGCCGAGCGGGATACCGTCGCTTGGCTGGTGCTTCTGTTGACGCTGGTCGGCTTCGGGATCGGAACGGGAGCGGTGCTTCTGCTCTCGCGTCGCCGTCTGCGCCGCGCGCGCCGTTGATGTATCGTATCCTATCATAAAAGTCCGAGGGAGTAGCCGAGGCAGAACAGGTTGAACCCGCCTGAATGCCGGAATTTTCCACGCTTTCGGCGTTTCCCTCACTTGCAAGGTGCTTACCTTGCCGCGCTCGGCAAACACCAAAATCATCAAAAAATTCGGGCGTTCAGGTTCTACGAAGTTTTAAGAGAAGCCATTTTTTGTCAGGCAAAGGAAAATTTTGCAGTTATATACCAATAT
>JAZSKO010000015.1:0-2066 GCA_045534875.1 Eubacteriales bacterium
TTCCTAAGACCGCTTGGCCTCCGACTTGGGCGCCTTTCTTTGGGGAGGGGGTGAGGAGGGTTTCTGCGGCACAGATGAGGAAGTGACGTCCTGTTTCGGAAGGCCAAACACCGATGCAGGCTTCTTTCTGACGTCTCTTGCAATATCCTCGGGCTTCTTCTCAAAGCCGGTTGCAATGATGGTGATCCGCATCTCGTCCTCAAGCTCGGGATCGAAGGAAACGCCCCAGATCACGTTTGCGTCGGGATGCGCCTCGTTGGAGATCAGGGTTGCGGCCAGATCCACGTCGTCGAGGTTGACATCCTCGGAGACCGACATGCTGATCAGGATTCCCTTTGCTCCCTTGATCGAGGTTTCAAGCAGGGGGCTCGAAATAGCCTCTCTTGCCGCCTCCTCGGCCTTGTCCTTACCGGTTGCCGAGCCAACGCCCATGTGCGCGTAGCCGGCATTCTTCATCACGCTCGTCACGTCTGCGAAGTCGAGGTTGATGAAGCCGGGGACGTTGATCAGATCAGAAATGCTCTGCACACCGCGACGCAACACGTCGTCGGCGGTGCTGAATGCGTTTGCCAGCGTGATCTTCGAGGTGGAGATCATCTTCAATCTCTCGTTGGGGATGACCACCAAGGAGTCCACGTACTGCGCCAGCTCTGCGATTCCCGCCTCTGCCTGCTCCATACGCTTCGGTCCCTCAAAGGCAAAGGGCTTGGTGACGATACCGATGGTGAGAATATCCATCTCTCTTGCCATACGCGCCACCACGGGTGCGGCTCCCGTTCCGGTGCCTCCTCCCATGCCTGCCGTGACGAACACCATGTCGGTGCCTTCCAAAATCTCACGGATCTCGTCCACCGATTCCTCGGCGGCTCTGGCTCCGATCTGCGGCTTTGCGCCTGCTCCGAAGCCCTTGGTGATCTTTTCACCAATGATGATCTTATTGGGAACCTCGGATCTGCGGAATGCCAGCTTATCGGTGTTGAGCGCAAAGATCTCCACACCCTGCACATTTGCCGCCACCATGCGGTTCACGGCGTTTCCGCCGCCGCCTCCGACGCCGATGATCTTAATGTTTACACCGCAGCCGGATACGGTGTCGTCGTGCTCGAATATCATTTCCTTCTGCCACGCCCTTGCCCTCTGCAAGGACTTCCTTTCTCTCTTTTTTCGTCACGGGTCTCTGGTGCTTGCCCGTTTTCTTACTTCTTTCTTGCGCTCTTCATCATGTCGAGGATGTCGTCGAAATCGTCGTCATCCACGGGTGCGGGAGCAGGCTTCGGTGCCGGTCTCTGCGCAGGTCTCTGCGGAGCTCTCTGTCCTCCCACGGGGGCAGGTCTCGGCGCCGGCTTAGGCTCCACGGGGGGCTTCGGTCTGACGGGAGTTTCCGTGGGCGTCGTTTCCTTCCTGAAGGGAGACTCGGGATTGGTCTTGACGGTGACACCACCGCGCAGAGCATCCTCGGGCTTCTTCTCAAAGCCGGTTGCAATAATGGTGATCCGCATCTCGTCCTCAAGCTCGGGATCGAAGGAAACACCCCAGATCACGTTTGCCTCGGGATGCGCTTCGTTGGAGATGATGGTTGCCGCCAGATCAACGTCGTCGAGGTTGACGTCCTCGGAGACGGCCATGCTGATGAGGATTCCCTTTGCTCCCTTGATCGAGGTTTCGAGCAACGGGCTGGAAATAGCCTCTCTTGCGGCCTCCTCGGCCTTGTCCTTTCCGGTCGCCGAGCCAACGCCCATGTGCGCGTAGCCTGCGTTCTTCATCACACTCGTCACGTCTGCGAAATCGAGGTTGATGAAGCCGGGGACGTTGATCAAGTCAGAAATGCTCTGCACGCCGCGACGCAACACGTCGTCGGCAACGCCGAAGGCATTGGAAAGCGAGATCTTCGCGTTGGAGACCTGCTTCAATCTCTCGTTGGGGATGACCACCAAGGAATCGACATACTGCGCCAGCTCCGCAATACCTGCCTCAGCCTGCGTCATACGCTTCGATCCCTCGAAGGCGAAGGGCTTGGTGACGATACCGATGGTGAGAATATCCATCTCTCTTGCCATACGCGCCAC
>JAZSKO010000203.1:0-1679 GCA_045534875.1 Eubacteriales bacterium
TACAACGACACGGAATATGACGAACACGGCATCGAGACCTACACGGCGGATTTTTGTCCCGAGACCGAGGGCTGGCAGTTTGCGTCGGTCACCTTTGCCAAGAGTCAGTATCGCACGGTGGAGTCGGTGCGCGTTTACTGCGATTACGACTACAACTTGGGCGAAGCCTTCTTTGACGACATTCAGTTGGTGTGCGACGGCGCGGAATATGATCTGACGATAGAGGACTTTGCCGAGGAGGATCTCGGCGACAGCGTGGGGAGCGACAACAGCGTATCGGGACCCGTTGAGGAGGCACCCGTGTTTGAGGAGCTGACGGATACCTACGGCAACGTGATCACCGAAACCACCTTCAACGACAGCGAGTTCGGCACGATGTACCGTTCATTCGGGTTCGATGAAAACGGCAATGATCTTGTACGCGAGACCGACACCCGCGGCAACGAGACAAGGTATGCCATGCGCGTCCTCGACTCCCGCCCCGCGTGGGTGACCGACCGTCTGGGCAACGTCACGGTGTATGAATACGACACGGCGGGCAGAACCACCACGGTGGCATCCAAAGAGGGCAACCGAGCAACGCTCGCCACCGTGGAGTATGCCTATGACGCGTTCGACAACATGACGGCGATCGTGCGCGGCGACGGGATGAAATACACGCTCGGCTACAACGCCTATCACAACCTCGCGTCCATCGGTGTGGACGGCAAGGACGAAAAACTGGTGCAGTATACCTACAAAAACGGCAACGGCAGACTCAAAGCCGTCACCTATGCCAACGGCGACACCATGAAGGCGGCGTACAACACGGTGGGACAGATGGTTGCCGAAAGATGGTATGACGCGTCGAACACCCTCACCGCGCACTACAAATATGCGTACGACGGACAGGGGAATATCGTGCGTTCCATTGACATGACGGCGGGAAAAGAGTATACTTATACCTACGAGGGCGGCATGCTGATGCGCGCGGCGGAATATGCGATCACGGTCGGTGATAACGAGATCGTCACCGCAAAGACGCTTGTCAACACCGTGCGGTACAGCTATGACCGCGACGGTCAGCTGACCAAAAAGACGGTCGCCGAGACGGGGCAGACGACGTTCTACGAGCACGGCGAGGACGGCTGTGCGGTGATGAAGTTCACGGCAGGCGGCAACGCGGTCACCGTCCGCTCGAAAACGGATGCGTTCGGCAGAAAAACATTTGACGAGCTGCAGTTGAGCAGCGGCACGGTGTCGCGGCAGTTCCGCTACCACGCGGGCAAGGCGACCGAGGAACACGCGGACAACAAAAAGCTCCGATCCACCCCGACGACTCAGCTGGTCAGCGAGATCGTGCTGTCCGACGGGCGCACGATCGCGTATGAGTATGATGCCGAGGAGCGCATCACGAAGGTGACCGACAGCCTTGAGGGTGTGACGGAATATACCTATGACGCGCTGGGACAGCTGCTCACCGAGAAAAAGAACGGTGCCGTCGTCAACGAGATGATCTATGACAACTACGGCAACATTCTCGCGAAGAACGGTGTCACCTACACCTACGGAGACGCGAAATGGCGCGACTTGCTGACGGCGTATGACGGCGAGGCGATCTCCTACGACGCACAGGGCAACCCGACGAGCTACCGCGGGCACGCACTGACGTGGGAAAAGGGCAGACAACTGAAGTCCTT
>JAZSKO010000244.1:0-4250 GCA_045534875.1 Eubacteriales bacterium
TTCTGCCCCGAATGCGGCCATAAAAACGAGGCGGGACAGCGTTTCTGCCCCGAATGCGGCACCAAGCAGCCCTGATGCCGGAAGGTAACATAAGACAGCCGAGGAAGGAGGTCGTGATGCTATGGAGCAAACCGTAGTGTATCAATGCCCAAACTGTGGAGCGGCATTGGAGTTTGACGCCGAAAAGCAGGCGTTTGCCTGTGGCTTTTGTTTGTCAAAATTCACCGAGGAGGAGGTCCTGCAAGCCAATTCCGAGGAGGCCAGACGCGAGCAGGAGGCCGAGCAAGAGGCCTATAATGCGCAGATGCAGGAGTTTCAATGCTCCAACTGCGGCGCGCGCGTGGTAGCGGAGGAGCACACGGTCGCCGATACCTGTTGCTTCTGCCATAGTCCCGTTTTGCTGGTCGGGCGACTGTCGGGCGAGATGAAGCCGCGACGGATCGTCCCCTTTCGGTACGGCAAGGACGAGGCCAAGGCGACCTTTCTGAAATTTGCAAAAAGAAAATGGTTTGTCCCGCGCGATTTTGTCGCGGAGAGTCAGGTGGAGAAGATCACGGGGATCTACTATCCCTTCTGGATCACCGATGCCGACGCTACAAGCTCGATGCAGGCGCACGCCACGCGAACGCGCGTATGGCGTAGCGGAAACACGGAGTACACCGAGACCTCCAATTATCACATTCACAGAGCAGGGAACATCCATTTTGAGGACATCACCACCTCGGCCTATTCCGAGGCGGATAAACGAATGTTGGAGGGCATTTTGCCCTATCCCTCCGAGGCGTTGCAGGAATTTTCCATGCCGTATCTTTCGGGCTTCGTGGCAAAAAAGCGCGACATGGAGCGCGAGCAGGTCAGCGGGGAGGTACGCGATCGGATGCTCCGCTATTCCGAGGAGCTGTTACGCAGAACGGTCACGGGTTACAGCACCGTCAGCGTCACCGATCGGGAAATGGATCTGAGACAAAGCCATTGGGAGTATTCGCTCCTGCCCATCTGGATGCTGACCTACGCCGACAAAAAGGGAAAGACCTACACCTACGCCATGAACGGGCATACGGGAAAGATCTACGGAGAGCTTCCCGTGAGTCTTTGGAAGCTGGCGATCCTGTTGGGAGCGGTCACACTGGTGGCCACCGCGCTCCTGACCTTGCTTGGGGGGTGGATCTTCGGATGAAGCGAATCGGTATTTGGATGCTGGCACTTCTGCTTCTTCTGTCGTTCCCACTTTCGGTGGCGGCAGAGGGAGAGAGTCAGGCGCGCGTGGTCGATCGGGGCGCGCTTCTCACCGACGTCGAGGAGGCACAGCTCTTGCTTCGGGCGAACAGCGTAGCCGCGGCGGTTGGGTGCGCGGTGGATCTGGTGGTCTTCGTGGACTTCACCCTCGACGACGATTGGTACATCGGAGAGGACTATTTGGAGGATCACGGTCTGAGCCAAAGCGAGGATCGCATCCTGTTGATCGTTGGACGCGATGATGACGAATACTTTTACGACCTCTACCTCTACGGGGAAGCCGAAACGCTTATCACCAAGAGCGAGGTCGATGTGATCTTGGATGACACCAACGTGTATGGCAACTTAAAATACTACGGAAACCTCTATGAGGGGCTCGCCGCCTATCTCACGGTCACCGAGGCGCAATGCCTCAACGGTGTCAACCGTCCCGATCCCTTCCTGCGCGCCTTACCCATCGCCTTCGTGATCGCGCTTGCCATCGGGATCTTGGTCTGCTTCCTCGTCAAGCACGCCTATTCCATGAAGCGTCGCTCGGTGGATTATCCCTTGGAGCAGTTCGCCAAGCTGGAGCTGACCGAGCGTGACGACGCCTTCACAGGTAGCTTCGTCACCCGAAGGGTCATTTCCTCGGGCAGCAGCGGCGGAGGTGGAGGCGGCGGACGCGGCGGTGGCGGCGGTCACGCAGGCGGACGGTAATGTTTCTGCAACGTTTGATAAAAACAAGGATACGGTAGTCAATGATGAAGGATACAGGCTATGTTCTACCCCCGCTCCGCGAGGACAACTTTTCCGCCGACGGGTGGTTTCCAACGAAGGCGCAATGCTTCGTTTACCGAAATTGGGAGTGCGTTTCGGCCGAGCGAATGGCCGAGGTACTGGAATGCGAGGCGAGCGAGGTGTATGCCCTCGCCGAGCAAATGGGGCTCGACACAAGCGCGAGCGTGCCGGAGGAATGGAATACGCAGGGATATATCACCCTGATCCGAAACAACTGGCGTCTGCTCGATTATGCCCAGCTTTGCACCCTGCTCGGATGGGACGAGGGGCGGCTTGCCTTCATTTTGAAGGAGGACGATTTTCTCGCCATCAAGCTCGGCTCCTATAAGCCCGAAACCGCGCATTTGCGGATCGAGCCGCTCGATGAGGCGGCCCTGCGGCGAACCGAGGAGATCGCGACCGTCACGCGCGAGATCCGAAAATCCCTGCCGAGTGAATGCGTCGCGCCCTTCGATTTCTTTGCTAAAACAGCCTTTTGCAACACACCGACCGAGAACGGCGAGGGAAGGGCGAAGCTCCGCTTCCTCTATTCCTATTGCGCCCTCTACGGCGATACCTTCCTCGATCGCGACCTGATCGACGTTTCCTTCCCCGAGCCGATGCTTCGCGCCTACCAAAGCCTTGGCATCACGGGGGTCTGGACGCAAGGCTTACTTTCCAAGCTCACGCCCTACCCGTGGGACGAGACCGTCAGCCGAGATTTTGAGACGCGCTTGGAGGGGATGCGGTATCTCATCGAGCGACTTGCGAAGTATGGCATCAAGCTCTACCTCTACATCAACGAGCCGCGCACTCTGCCGGACGCGGTGTTCGACGGTCTGTCGCTTTCGCGCGGACACCGTCACACCAACGGCGAGACCTGCCTTTGCATCCGAACCGACGAGGTGCAGGCCTATTTGAAGGGAAGCATTGCCTATCTCCTTGAACACGCCCCGGGGCTGGGCGGCTTTTTCACCATCACCGCCTCGGAAAACCGCACCCATTGCCTCAGCGATGCCATGGCCGCGCCGCATTGCACCTGTGAGCGGTGTCGCAATCACACCCGAGCCGAAAACTTCGCGCTGGTCAATCGCTTGATCCGCGAGGGCGCAGATGCGGTCGATCCCTCGGTCGAGGTGATCGCGTTTAGCTGGGCGTGGAGAGAATGGGAGAGCTGTGCCGAGACCGTTTCAAAGCTCCCTCCGCGCGTGTCGCTGATGAACGTCAGCGAGGATAAGCAGGAAAAGCGGATCGGCGGCGTTCTGACGAGCGTGCGCGACTATTCGATCTCGGTCGAGGGACCGAGCGATTTCTCCAAGGAGCTATGGTCGCTGGCGGCCAAGATGGGACACGACGGCGTTGCCAAGATCCAAGTAAACAATTCGTGGGAGCTTTCCTCCGTGCCGTATATTCCGGTTTTCGAGCAATACTACCGACACGTGAAAGGACTTTTGGAGCTGGGAAGCATCCGAGGGCTGATGCTGACGTGGACGCTCGGAGGATACCCGTCCCCCGTGTTGGACATGGTGCGGATGCTTTGTAAGGGAGACGAGATCCCGACGCTCGACGAGGTGTACGGGGAGATCTTCCGAGGTGCGGATATATCGGCGTTGTCCGAGGCTCTGCATTGCTTCTCCGAGGCCTACGAGCAGTACCCCTTCTGCATCGACGCCGCCTACTTCGGCCCACAGCACACAGGTCCTGCCAATCCGCTCTACCCCACGCCCACGGGCATGGAGGCAACGATGGTGGGCTACCCCTACGATGACATCGAAAAGTGGAGCAGTCTCTTCCCGAAGGAGATCTACGTCGGGCAATTCCGTTTGCTGTCGGCGCGGTGGAGCGAGGGTGTGCGCTTGTTAGAGAAGCTCGACCTTCGCGCGAATCGGTATCTGCCGGAGCTTTACGAGACGGCCAAGATGTGCGACGTGCATTTTCGCACCGTGGTGAACCAATGCGATTGGATCCTCGGAGCGCGGGACGGAGACGGTCGGGAGGCGCTTTTGCGGCGTGAGCGCGCGCTTGCCAAGGAGGCGCTCGACTTAGTCCTGCAAAACGCCACCTTCGGCTATGAATCCTCCAACCATTATTTCTACACGAAAAGCATGCTGATGGAAAAGATCCTCAACTGCGATTGGCTGTTGCGGCAGGGATGAAGACTTGTTACGTGTTGAAAAGATGGCATAGCTACCATGGTACATAGGTAAGAACGCCATACGATATATTCGCACAAATCCGTAGGGACCGGCGTCCTC
>JAZSKO010000255.1:0-17727 GCA_045534875.1 Eubacteriales bacterium
TAGACGTGTAGTTGCTTCTTTTTTGCGTTCTCTCTTCAATAGTTCGTGCACAGGTCGTTTTCCTGTCAAACCAAGTTTTTCTTCTATTTGCTTATGTGTCATTCCTTGGTCTAACATCTTTTTGATTTGTGGCAATAGTTCTTTTGTGTGTTGATATTTCCTTGGCATACAATTCCCCCCTTGATATGGTATCTTTATTCTACCACATCAAGGGGGCTTTTGTCTATTGTCCGTTTTTAACGGACTTGTTCAGTGTAAGGGGAGGCGGCACGGCGTAAGCCGTGACGGAGGGATTGTAAAAACGCAAGCTGTATACGAAAACAATCCCTCCGTCACCTTCGGTGACAGCTCCCGAGATACTTGGGAGCCTTTTTTATTCCTACGTTGGTGCATTCTATCCTGTGTTATCCAACCCGTTTCATTAAAAAACGGCGTTTTCTTACTCGTCCTTTGGATCCGATTCGTCATCGGTCTCGGCGTCGCTGTCGGTGTCAGAATCGTCACCGTCGTCGAGACTCTCGGTGTCGGTTGCGGTCGGCTCGGCGTTGGCGTCAGCCGCCTCCTGCTCCGCTTGCTCCTGCTCGCGGCGCTTTGACTCCTCGGCGGCGCGCTCGTTGTCACGGCGGCTGGCCTCTGCCTTCTCTGCGGCAATGGCCTCGAGCTTTTCAACCGTAGCATCCTCCTGCATAGCGGCGAGGAACTGGTCGCCATCCATGCTCTCGTGTGACAGAAGATACTGCGCCACGAAGTGCAACCGATCAATGTGCTCGGTCAGGATCTGCTTGGCATCGTCGTAGGCCTCTTGAATGATGGCTCTGACCTCCTCGTCGATGGCGGCGGCGGTCTGCTCGGAGTAATCCTTGCCCGAACTGAAATCGCGTCCGAGGAAGACCTCGGAGCTACTGTGCTCGGAGCCGTACAGCACCGTTCCCAGCTTTTTGCTCATACCGTAGCGCGTGACCATGTTCTTCGCCACACGGGTCGCCTGCTGGATGTCACCCGACGCACCGGTCGAGATATCGTCGAGGATCAGCTCCTCGGCAATGCGTCCACCAAGGCTCAGACGGATGCGGTCGATCATCTTGCCGCGCGTCGAGCCGAGACGGTCCTCCTCCGGCACGCTCACCGTCACGCCGCCCGCGTTGCCTGCGGGGATGATGGTGATGTGCTTGACGGGATCGGTGTTCTTACAGTAGTAGCTGACCACCGCGTGTCCCGCCTCGTGGTAGGCCACCAGCTTGTTGTCCTGCTCGGTGCGAACTCTGGATTTCTTTTGCGGTCCGAGGATGACCTTCATGAAGGATTCCTCGATCTCCTGCATACCGATCAGGCTCTTGCCCTTCTTGGCCGCGCTGAGCGCCGCCTCGTTGAGCAGGTTTGCCAGATCCGCGCCCGTGAATCCAACGGTGCTTTGCGCCACCTTATGGAAATCCACGCCTGCCTCCATGGGCTTATTGCGCGAGTGAACCTTCAAGATCTCCTCTCTGCCCTTGATGTCGGGATAGTTGACCGTGATCTGACGGTCGAAGCGTCCCGGACGGAGCAAGGCAGGGTCGAGGATATCAGGGCGGTTGGTTGCCGCCATGACGATGATACCGTCATGCGAGCCGAAGCCGCCCCACTCCACCAGAAGCTGGTTGAGGGTCTGCTCACGCTCGTCGTTTCCGCCGCCGTGGCCTGCGCCTCTGTGACGTCCCACGGCGTCGATCTCGTCGATAAAGATGATGGCGGCAGGCGACTTGCGCGCGTTATCGAACAGGTCACGCACACGCGACGCGCCGACACCCACATACATCTCCACGAAATCCGATCCCGAGATCGAGAAGAACGGCACACCTGCCTCGCCTGCAACGGCCTTGGCAAGCAACGTCTTACCCGTACCGGGAGGGCCCACCAGCAACACACCATGCGGAATGCGCGCTCCGAGCTTTGTGAACTTGGCGGGATCCTTGAGGAATTCCACCACCTCAACAAGCTCTTCCTTTTCCTCATCCGCTCCCGCGACATCACGGAACAAGACCTTGTCTCCGTCCTGCGGCGGCGTTTTGACCTTGGCCTTTCCGAAGGAATTGAACTTTCCTCCGTTCTTGCCGTTCATAGAGTTGGCAAAAACGATCCAAACCACGATCAATCCCACCACGATCAGAATGACCGGCAAAAAGCTCACCCATGCGGGGATCTCGGTTGCGGGCTGGGGCTCGTAGAGGCGGATGATCGGATCCCGCATCGTGACGTTTCCGTTTTCATCGAGCACGGGGTTGCCGCCGGCATCGGTGACGACCTGACTGGTGGATTGCTCCACGATAAGGTCTCCCAGATCGTAATAGAACTGGCTGTAATCACGGATCTTGTAGGAGACGTCCTTCTCGACGCCATCCACCTCCACCTTCATGGTGACGACGTTCTTGGGGCTGATGGTGACCTCTCGCACCTGCTCGTTATGGAAATAGCGAAGCACGTCGTCGTAGGTCACCTTCTCCTGCGTGCGCGAGCCGTTCGTCAAAAACGACCCCGCCAGCACGATGATGACCAAGACCACCACGTAAAATAATAGCTGCTTGACGATACTGCGTTTCTTCATGGATTCCTCCGTAGGTATATTTTCACGGTAGCGGGAGTGCGTCTCCCCACCGTTTTGGGCATCTTATTTTTCGTAGACATGGGGGCTTAACACGCCCACGTATGGCAGATTGCGGTACATTTCGTTGTAATCCAAACCGTATCCCACCACGAATACATCGGGAACGCACTGACCAACGTAGTCGGCGTTAAAATTCACCTGTCGGCGCTCGGGCTTATCGAGCAGGGTACAGCACCGCACGCTGTGCGCTCCCCGATTGGCAAGAAGCCCCGAGAGCTTTTCCAGCGTTCTTCCGCTGTCCACGATATCCTCCACGATGATGACGTCCGCTCCCTCGATATCGCGTTTCAGATCCAGATGGACCTGGATAAAGCCGGAGGAATGCGTCTGCGCTCCGTAGGAGGAGACCTTCATGAACTCCAACGCGCACGAGAACGGAAGCCTGCGGATCAGATCGGCCGCAAACATTACCGAGCCCTTCAATACCGTGACTAAGATCAACTCCCGACCCGTGTCCTTGTAGTCCCTTGTGATCTGCTCGGCCAAGCGGTCACAGATCTTTTGCAGCTCGGCCTCGCTGACCAGTACGCGTTCAATGTCTTGATTCATGTCTTGCTTCATGGTCATATTCCCTTCTGTCTCTTATTTTTTTACATCCCGGAGCTCGATCGAAAGCTCCCATGCGCGGGCGCTTTCTTTGCCGTCCTTTCTCTGTGGCTCCCTCACGCCCAAAAGCGGCGCGTAGAGGATGCCGTCCCGATCACAGAGCAACGGCAGGGCGTCTCGCAACAGGGTGGGGATGCCTGCCTCTCGGTAGCAATCCGCCAACCGACGGCTTCTTCCCTTCCATCGGAAGCAATCGCCGTTTTGCCGTCCTCTCCAATACCAAAGGGGGGAGGCATCGGCGGACAACGCTTCCTCTATTATACACATATTTGTTTCTATTTTATGAACGTTTGCGTTTTCCCGAAAAGGTTCGATTCCTTTTACGGAAACAATCAGGCCGCCGTCACAAAACGACATCTCCCCCTCCCGAAAAGGGACGCGATCGGGCAGACAGGCTCTACGCAGATCCGGCAGGATCAACAGCTCCTCTCCCTGCAAGCAGGCGACCGCGCCGCCCGGCAGAGGGCAAAGGCTTCCGCTTTTTCCTGTTGTCAATAACCGCTCGACGGCCTCAAGGTGAACCGCCTCGGGGGGCTTTGGTGAGAGCATCGCCAACGCGCGCTTGCGGATGGCGGGATGCGCCTCTCGCAACGCCTCGGCCGCAATTCCTCTCTCGGTGGCGTTCCGCTCGATCAGCTCCCTTGCCAAGGAGGCGAGGCAATCCTCGTCCTCAGACAAGCTCGCGGCCAATCGGACAGCGCTGGTCTGCGGAGACGGAACCACTGTTTCCAAGACCGGGATCACCTCATGCCGAATGCGATTTCGGGTGTAGACGGTGTCGTCATTGGTTTCATCCGTGACGAAGGAAAGCCCCTCGCTCTTACAGAACGCGAGGACCTCCTTTTTCGAAAAAGGCAGCAGAGGACGCACCAAAGCGCCGTCTCCAAAGGCGCGGCTCGGCGCGATCCCGCACAGTCCAGCCGCCCCCGTCCCTCGACAGAGACGGAACAACAGCGTTTCGAGCTGGTCGTCGGCGTGGTGCGCCGTGACCAGAATGGGGATGCGATTTTCTCGCATCACGCGGTCGAAGAAGGCGTATCGCGCCTCCCTTGCCACCTCCTCCAAGCCTCGATGGGTCTGTCTTGCGACGCGTGGGATCTCTCCCTGCTCGGTGTAAAACGGACATTGATGGGTTTCTGCCAGCTCCCGACAAAAGGCGGCGTCGCGACGGGAATCCTCCCCTCGGATGCCGTGGTCGAAATGTGCCACCGACAGAGAAAATCCATCCCTCTCTGCCTGCTTACGGAGCAGGTGAAAAAGTGCCACCGAATCCGCTCCGCCCGACAGAGCGAGCAGCACCGCTGTTTCCTTTGGCATGCCCGCAAGGCTCCAAGGAGCGGTCATCGCATCGGCGCTCAGCGCGACCTTTCTCACGATTGCTCCCTTTCGCCCTCGATGGAAACGAATTTGGTGTACTGTCCGTTCCAGCCCATGTTCACCGTTCCGGTTGAGCCGTGACGGTTCTTGGCGATGATGACCTCGGCAATGCTGGTGTTCTGATCGGCCGCCTCGCCCGTTTTATAGTATTCACTGCGGTAAAGGAAAATAACCGTGTCGGCGTCCTGCTCGATGGATCCCGAATCACGCAGGTCGGAAAGCATCGGCTTTTTATCGGTTCGCGACTCAGGTCCACGCGAGAGTTGCGCACAGCACACCACGGGAACCATCAATTCCTTCGCCATGATCTTCAATCCTCGGGTGATCTCGGAGATCTCCTGCACGCGGTTATCCTTGTGTCCGTCTCCCTGCATGAGTCCTAAGTAGTCGATGACCACCAATCCCAGATTCTGCACGCGGCGTAGCTTTGCCTTCATGGCGGTCACGGTTTGACCCGTGGTGTCGTCGATGAGAATGTCACAGCCCGACAGCTCGCCTGCCGCCACGGCCAGATGCGTCCAATCCTCGCTCGACAATTCCCCCGTTCGGAGCGAATAGCTGTTCACCAGCGCCTCACTCGACAGCACGCGGTTGACGAGCTGCTCTGCCGACATCTCCAAGGAGAAGATGCACACGCTCTTTTTGGTTTGCTTTGCCACGTTGGTGGCGATGTTCAAAGCGAAGGAGGTCTTTCCCATACCCGGGCGCGCTCCCACCAGAACAAGGTCGCTCTTTCCCATTCCCGCCAACACGCGGTCGAGGGAGGAAAAGCCCGTCTTCGTTCCTTGGGTGGCCTCGGCGTTGGTTCGCAGATCGTGCAGATGCGAATAGACGTCCTGCAACACGTCCCGAATGTGACGGAAGCCCTTGGTGTCCCTTCCCTGCGCGATGTTAAAGATCAGCGACTCGGCGTGGTCGAGGATCGAGGTGACCGACTCCTGCTCGGAGTAGGCGGTGTCGGCGATCTCACTTCCTGCGGCGATGAGCTGACGCAACACGCTCTTTTCCTTGACGATGCGCGCGTAGTCCTTGATATTCAGGGCATCCGGCACGGCCTCGGACAGGGTGCGGATGTAATCCTCTCCCCCCGATTTGTCGTAATACCCCTTCGTGACCAGCATGTCGATCAGGGTGACAACGTCGATCTCCCTGCTGGCGAGGAACAATTCCTGCATGGCAAGGTAGATCTGCTTATGCTCGGTCAGGTAAAAGTCGTCTCCGTTGATCAGAGCCGCCACCTCATTCAGCGCGGCGGGGTCGATCAGCACCGAGCCGAGAAGCGATTGCTCGGCGGGCATGGAGAAGGGTAATTTTCGAATGAAATCCTCTTGCATGTGGGTCTTCCTTTCCGAATCTCATGACGCGTGTGGGGCTTCCCACGGTCGCGTCTCTCTTACTTTTCGCAGACCAAGAGGTTGATGGTTCCCGTTACCTCGGGATACAGACGAACCTCCAATTCATACCGTCCGTAGGCCTTGATGGGATCGGCTACGGTGATCTTTCTCTTATCCACGGCGATGCCGAAATCGGCTTGCAATCTCTCGGAGACGTCCTTGGCGGTGATCGAGCCGTAGAGACGGCCGTCGGTTCCGCCCGGCGCGGGGATCTTCACAAGAATTTCTTTCAGTCTCTCCGCCAGAGCCTTCGCCTCGGCTCTCTCGACCTCGATGCGGTGCAGGCGCGCCTGCTCCTTGACCTTAATATCGTTGAGGGATTGCGCGTCGGCGGCCTTGGCCAGCTTGCGAGGGATCAGAAAATTCTTCGCGTATCCATCCGACACCTCAATGACGTCGTTCTTTTTTCCCTGTCCTTTTACATCTGCTAACAAAATAACTTTCATGGTGTTTGCCTTTCTTTATTGGGATTGGTCGGTCGTCTCAGTTCTTTCCGGGACGTGCGCCGTATTCATTGTCCAGATAATCGTCGATCACGGTTTTGAGCTGCTGTGACGCCGCCTCCAAGGAGGTGTGGGTCAGGCTGGCTCCCGCCATGTCGAAGTGTCCGCCTCCGCCCAGACGCTGCATGATGAGCTGGACGTTGATGGTATCATGCGAGCGCGCCGAGATATTCACGGTGTTCTCGGCATGGAGAAGCGCGAAGGAGGCCTCGATCCCGTCGATGGTGAGCAGCTTGTCTGCCGCCTTTGCCACCGCCACCGAATCGGCCTCGGTTGCGGGATGATCCACACTGAGCCACGTCAGGGCGATCTTATCCCGATAGGTACGGGTGCGGCTGTCGATATCGCAGGCCGTGAACAGGTTGGACATCGACTCGGTAAAGAGCCTGCGCGCCATGCTGGCGTGCGCGCCTCTCTCGTAGAGGTAATGCACCGCCGCGAAGGTCTGCATCTCGGCTCCGTGGGTGAAGTTCTTGGTGTCGAGCATCAGTCCCGCAAGCATCAGGGTCGCCTCCTCTTTCAGGAGCGCGTCGTGATAGGGGCTGAGCTGAAGCATCTCGCTGACCAGCTCGCTCGCCGCCGCCACTCCGGGACGTATATAGGTCATGAGCGGCTTGAATTCGTAGAGCTGATCGGGACGGCGATGGTGGTCGATGATGACCACGTTCTTGACGCATTTGAGGATCTTGGGACACTCGGTGTTGTAGACGTTGCTCACGTCGCTCATGATCAGAAGCGTGTCGGCGCGAACGGCATCCAAGCCGGTGTCTCCGCTGACGAACATGGAGCGGTACTCGGGCAGATTTGCCAGAATATCGTAGCAGTTGCGGAAGTTGGCGTGCTCACGGTTGACCACGATGCGGATATGCGAATGGTCGCCGCTTCGAGCGCAGATGGCAAGTCGGGCAAGTCCCACGCAAGAGCCGATGGAATCGTAGTCGGGGGCTCTGTGTCCCATGATGAGGATGTTCCCTGCCTCACGCATGAGCTGGCAGAGGTGCTGGGAGTTGACACGCGAGGTGATGGTGGTGGAGCCGTAGAGGGTGTTGACGCGACCACCGTAGGGGGTGACGCTCTTTCCGTCGTTCACCGCCACCTGATCTCCACCCTTTTGCAGGGCGATATCCAAGGCGTCGCTGGCGGCTCTCTCCTTATCCTCGAAGCTACCGTCGATCGCGCCGATTCCCATGGAAATGGTGACGGGGTAGCTGTTGTCTCCGAGCTTGACGTTTCGCACGGTCTCCAAAATGCGGAACTTGTTGTTGATGCACTCATCCAAGGCGGCGCGGCTGAACACCATGAGGTACTTCTCGCGCTCGTACTCGCGGAGCATCCCTCCGAAGCTCGCCACCCAATCCTTGAGGATCGCCTCGATCTCGCTGACCGCGGTTCGATAGCTGACGCGAACGTACTGCGCCAGCTCCTGCAAGCTGTCGATAACGATATACGCCACCACGGGCTCCTCGTCGTACTTCTTCTTGCGGAGAGCCAGCAATTCGGTCACGTCGTCAAAGACCACGAAGTAGTAGTCCTTTCCTCTGGACCGCATGGTGTAGCACCGCAGATCGTACTTTCGTCCCTCGATCTCGGTGATCATGGGACGGGTGTTGTCGATCGGAACGCCGTCCTCGTTATAACTCAGATCGCGGATCTGTCCTCCCGTCTGCGCGTAGCCCACGATATCCTTCATGGGAACACTGCAAAAGCTATCCAGAGGCACGTTGCAGATCGGTGAGCGGAATTGCAGGATATCCTGCAATGCGGCGCTGACGATCTTAACCGTTCCGTCAGCTCCGATGATCGCGTACGGCACGTCCACCACATAGCGGAACATATCCCCGATCTCGGTGGTCATCATGTCGGCCGAATCGTTGGCGATCCGAATTCTGCGGTAGCGGAGCAGATACGAAAGGAGGATGATCCCTGCCGCCAGCACATATGTGCCGAGAAAGCCCAAGGCATAGTAGATCAGGTGGGATGCGGGGATCCACCCAAAGCGACCGAGAAGCTCCACCCCCACCAGAAGCGCCAGAAGCGCGGCTCCGATGGCGGCGCAGAGGATCAGCGGCGCGCGCAGATCGGTCCGAAACATGGATTTTTTCTTTTTCAGCATTCGTCAGGTCTCCTTTTGAAGCATAGATTGGAAATGCGGGATCATTGTCCGTCGCGGTTCATTTGTCTTTTCGCGATGGCGCGACGGATCTCGGAAAAGACACGGTCGTAAGCCCCCAGCATCGCCAGAATCAACAGCGCGTTGAAGGACATACAGCAAAACAGGATCAACAGAAGGATCACCAGCACCCTGCCCGCGTTCGGCTGTGCGTAGCGCGTTTTCAGCGAGCGGATCCCCAACAAGAAGAAGCCGGGGAGCAACAGGATCGTCAGATTGGTGACCGCGAAGGAGAACAGTCCTGCGTCGGCCGGCGTCAACAGCATCAGCACCGCCGAGAGGACGAACAGGATCGCCGCCGGCAGGCTCATGGTGAAAAATTCGGATTCGGGGGTGACCACCTCGCGCATCCCGTTCGCCGCGTAGGCCGTATTCAGCATCCTTTGCGCGAGATATGCGGGAAGGAGGCAGGAAAGCAGGAACGCCGCCGGTAGCAACGAGAAGATCTGCCCGATCGAGGCTCGCAGCATCTCGTCGCTCATGGTGCTTTGCAGAGTATCGGTCAGTTGCGTAGCCGAGGAGGACATCTGCCCGCCTCCGCTTTGCGCCAGCTCCTCCATCATAGCGATCACCTCGTCTCTCGACGTGATCTGCATACGCGTCAGGGTCTCCTGCCAAGAATCGAGAAGCGAGCGAAGGGCGTCCGCTGTAAAGGGTTGTCCGCATCTCCAATAGGCCACAACGCCAACCACCACGGCAGACAGGAAGATCCCTGCCGCGGCATAGCAAACGGCGGTGGTGCAATATTCTCCCATATTCGTGGCAATGCTGAGAAGTAGGACGGCCGGAAGCAGGGAGAGTGAGAGAAGCGAGAGCCAGATGCTTCCGCTGACGAGATACGTGATCCCTCCTGCCGCTACCGACAAAAGCCCCAAGAGCCAAAAGCGACGGGTGACGGTCTGGAAAAAGCTACCTGCGAAAAGCCCCACCGTGAGGGCGGCCATGAGCGAGCCAAGCCCGGGGATCACCGAATAGGGTGAGGTGCTCGGGATCAGAAGCCCCGGCAGGGAGCAGGACAGCACCGACAGGATCGTGATCGTCCAGAACTGCAAGCGGAATCGGCGAAGCAGAAAGCCGCAACCGATCAAAAGCGCGGGAGCGAACAGGTAGGCCGCCGCCTCCCACAGAAAGCCGACGGGGATCGCAAGGCTCGCCAAGCCGAACAATGCGGCGGCTAAGACCTGTGCGCCAACGGGAGCTTTGTTCAGGGTAGCGTAGCGCTCCCAAGGGTTTTGCTCATTGATCTTCTCCTCGGTGATCGGATCCATCGTCTTCTCTCCTTTCCATATTCGGTAGCGATTGTTTACCATTATAATAGTATAGCATACTTTTTTCGATTTGTAAACACCCCTTTTCATATTTTACAATTTTTTCACTCTTTTTTTCTCTTTTGCCCTCCCCGACGCCTCCCTCTTGACAAGTCCTCGAAAATATGATATGATGAAGCCAACGATTTTGCAAAAAAGGAGGCGACGAAATGCGGGCGGCAGGCATCATTTGCGAGTGCAATCCCTTTCACAAGGGACACAAATACCTCATCGAGCAGGCAAGACAGCATGGCGCGAACACCGTGATCTGCGTCATGAGCGGATGCTTCACCCAGCGCGGCGAGATCGCGGTTCTTGATCCGCAAACACGCGCCCGTATCCTCCTTGACGGCGGCGCGGATGCCGTTTTGGAGCTTCCCTTCCCTCATTCCTCCTCTCGCGCCGAGAGCTTTGCCGCGGCAGGCATTTCAATTTTGGATCGCCTCGGTGTGGAAACGCTTTGGTTTGGTAGCGAATGCGGGGATCTTGCCCCTCTTATGCAGGCCGCCACTCTTTCGGATCGGGCGGATTTTCAGGAACGCTACCACGCGCTCTGCCTCTCCCATCCGATCGGTACGGCGCGCGCCTACGCGCAAGCCCTTCGGGAATTCGGGCTGGATGCCGACCTCTCGGCAAACGACCTCTTGGGCGTGGCCTATCTGCGCGCCCTCTCTCAACGCGCGTCGAGCATGATACCTCACACCGTCAAACGGATCGGGTGCGGCTACCACGACACCACCCTGCAAGCCGATCGCATCCCCTCGGCGTCGGTGCTTCGGGAAAGCCTCTACTCAGGCGGCTTTGAGACTTGGCGTGAGCATCTTTCCCCTCGCGCGTTCGGCATCGTCGAGGAGCAGGTGGCGAAGGGGACGGCGTTTTTCGATCTGTCACGCGCCTCTCTTGCCATTCTTTCCCATTTCCGTCAGATCTCTCCCTCCTGCTTGGAGCAAACACCCGAGCTTGGCGGAGGGCTTGGAAGACGTCTCGCGGAGGCGTCGCAAGCGGCCACCGATCTTTCCTCGCTCGTCACCCTTGCCTCCACCAAAAAATACACCCTCTCGCGCATCCGTCGCGGAATCCTGTTCTCGCTTCTCGGCGTCACCGAGGATCACCTGAAAAAAGAGCCTGCCTACGCCGTTTTGTTGGCCGCAAATGCAAGGGGGTGTGCGTTTTTCGCCGAAAAGCGGAGAAAGCAAGCCCTCCCGATCGTCACCTCGCACGCGGGGATCCCTCACACAAAGGAGGCCTTGGAGCAGGAGACATTGACCCGTCGCGCCTTTGCTCTGTTCACCCTCTGCGCGCCGAGCCCGCTCCCCTCGGAGTCTTTTTTGCGCGCGTCAAGCTATATTGAGCGAGACTGACTTTTTCGTCGCTTTGAAAAACCTTTTCGGAAAAGGGTTGACTTTCCCATTGAAACATGATATAATGGAATATAATCAGGCTGGGGGGAGCAGGACGAACCCTCGGCGTGATCCTGCTTTTACAGAAAGGATGGATACGATATGGCAGAGCAAGCACGCCCGTTGGTTGGCGGTAAATACCTTGAATATCTGGATAAGCCTCTGGTCAGACAGGAGGACACCATTTGCTACGGCGATATGAGCGAGAAATGCATTCTGATCTTGGAGATCATGTCCAAGGATAAGGAAACGGGACTTCCCAAGAACATTCTGATCCAGGTGGTCGACTCCAAGGATCCCAACAAGATCATCAAGCAGGGGTCGAAGGAAGGACTCAGCAACGCGTTCAGCATCGGTCTGGTCTGGCTGGAGCGCGCCCTGCAAGCCGAATAAGTCAACGAAAGAGACGCATGGGAAGCGAGAGATCGTCGCTTCCCCTCTCTTTTTTCGTCAGAATTCCTTTATCCTCTCCCCAAGCTCCCGTCTTTTTTCCTCTTTTTACAGAAAAATGGAGGTTTCGGGTGGAAAATAAAAAAAAGTATTGACAAAAACGAATTTTGCGGTTATAATAATAGATGTCGCATTTTAGTCAAACCGAAAGAGAGGTGTGGTGTATGGTTCTGGATATGCGTCCGATGCTCCGTGGAGAGCTGGATCGGATCCGGATCGATTTCACCTTCACCCCCGATCCGATCGACGGAGCGGAGTTTGACGGAGACGCTCACGCCACCGGCTGTGTGACCGATCAGGCAGGATATATGCACCTGGAGCTGACCGCCACCGTTGCCTATCGCGCAGAGTGCGCCCGTTGCCTCGAATCCGTCAAGGACAGCTTTTCGGTGACCTTGGAGCGCACCGTTGCCTCCGAGACCTCGCTGAGCGAAAAGCAATTGGAGGAGAACGTGGACGAATATGCCGTGATCCAAGACGGACACTTGGATCTGGGAGATCTGATCCGCGAGGAGCTGTTCCTTTCCTTCCCCATGCGTATTCTTTGCTCAGACGATTGCCCGGGCCTCTGCCCACGTTGCGGAAAGCCCCTTCGCCTCGGCGATTGCGGTTGTCCGAAGCGAGAGATCGACCCGAGATGGGCGGTCCTCGGCAGCTTGCTTGACGAGAATGCAGACCCAACGGATTCGTAAATCATTAATTATGCACGACGCGCATGAGCGTAGGTGCAAGAGGAGGTGTAGATATGGCAGTACCGAAGAAGAAAGTATCGAAGGCCCGCAGAGACAAGAGACGCTCCAACAACAGCAAGCTCTCTATGCCCGGCATGAACAAGTGCTCCAACCCCGCTTGTGATGCATTTGTCAGAAACCATTGCGTTTGCAAGGTTTGCGGCTTTTACAACGGCAAAAAGGTTCTGGATGTCAAGTCCGACGCGCAGAACGCTTAATGTCAACAAAAAACACCCTGTGCGATCCTCGGATCACGCAGGGTGTTTTTTTGCGCCCAAAAAGGCGTATAAATATGCTCCAAGCTGGAAAAATAGCATCAAGGGCGATCAAAAAACGGCAGAGGATCGCCAAGACATGGAAGGAGTATCATTCCCGTATGAAAGAATTCACCTATACCGTCACCGATCCCGTGGGTCTGCACGCACGTCCCGCCGGTCGGCTGGCAACCTTTGCCAAGCAATTTTCCTCCGACATTCAAGTGCGCGCCAAGGATCGACAGGCCGACGCCAAGCGTTTGCTTTCCCTGATGAGTCTGGGGGCGACGCAGGGCACCTCCCTGCTCTTTTCGATCTCGGGCGAGGACGAGGACGCGGCAAGCGAGGCCTTGGAGCAATTTTGCCGCACCCGTTGGGGCGAAGCATGAAGAACGCGCCCAACACAGAACCGTCCGGTCTTTACCGCGGCATCGGCATCGGGACGGGGAAAACGGCGGGATCGCTTCATTTTTTCAAAAAAAACACACCCGTCAAGCAAAAAAAGAGAGGAACGGTCGGCTCGGCCGAGCAGGAGACGAGCCGCGTTCGCGCCGCCATCCGCACCGTGAAGCAACGCCTCTCCGCCCTCCGAAGCAAGACCGCGCGTGAGGTTGGCGAGGAGGAGGCCGAGATCTTCGCCATTCACGAAATGCTCCTCGAGGACGAGGATTTCACCGACGCCCTGACGCGGGCGCTCACCCCCGGCATCAGCGCGGAGGATGCCACAAAGGAGGCCTGCGACACGGTCTGCTCGCGGCTTCTCTCCCTGCAAGACCCCTACCTTTCGGCTCGCGCCGCCGACGTGCGTGACGTTTCCTCTCAGCTTTTATCGGTCCTGTCGGGAGAGGAGGAGAGCGACGCCGCATCCTCGGTCGACCCGTATATTCTCGTGGCGGAGGACCTGACCCCCTCACAGACCGTCTCGCTCGAACGCTCCCACATCCTCGGCTTCGTGACGATGTCCGGCTCTCCCTCCTCACACACCGCCATTTTGGCGCGCGCCATGGGCATCCCCGCCTTGGTGAGCGTTGGCACGTTGCCGACCGCCTCCGACGGCGCGTTTGCGCTGTTGGATGCCGAGAACGGGTGTCTGACGGTGTCTCCCACGGACGAGCAGATCGCGGATTTTGAACGAAAGCGAGCGGTGGAGAACGAGCTTGCCGTGGAGCATGACCGCTACCTGCGCTCCCTGATCAACAAGCCTGCCGTCACACGAAGCGGTCACCGTATGCTCATCTACGCCAACGTGGGCGGCGAGGAGGATGTGCGTCCCGCTCTGCTCAACGGCGCGGATGGGATCGGGCTTTTGCGAAGTGAGTTTCTCTATCTCTCGCTCGACCGTTACCCCACCGAGGAGGAGCTGTTTCGCTCCTACCGTAAGGTGGCGTCCGAGATGGAGGGCAAGCGCATCGTCATCCGTACGCTGGACATCGGCGCGGACAAGCAGATCTCCTATTTCGGTCTGCCCAAGGAGGAAAATCCGGCTCTCGGCTTTCGCGCCGTTCGCATTTGCCTGTCGCGCTTGGAGATCTTCAAGACCCAGCTCCGCGCCATCCTGCGCGCGTCGGCTTTGGGAACCATCTCGGTCATGATCCCCATGATCGTCTCGGTGGACGAGGTTCGGCAATGCCGCGCTCTGTTGGAGGAATGCAAGAGCGAGCTTTCGCGCGAGGGCAAGAGCTTTGACCCACGCATCGAGTTCGGCATTATGATCGAGACCCCTGCCGCCGCCATTATGAGCCGTGAGCTTGCCGCCGAGGTGGATTTCTTCTCGGTCGGCACGAACGATCTGACGCAATACACCCTCGCCGCCGACCGTCAGAACCCCGCCCTTTCGGGCATCACCGAAAAGAACACCGAGCCGATCCTTCGCCTGATCGAGGCCTCGGCGCGCGCCATCCACGATCACGACGGCTGGATCGGTATTTGCGGAGAGCTGGCGGCCGACCTGCGCCTGACCCAACGCTTCGCGGATATGGGCATCGACGAGCTTTCGGTGTCCTCCCCTTATCTGCTCGGCGTACGCGAAAAGGTGATCGAATGCAAATGAAAGAGAGAGTTACCGCTATGCGTAATCTATTCCAAAAAAAGAAGGTCCTGCTCGCTGCCTGTCATGGCGAGGTCTGCCCGATCTCCGAGATCCCCGACGAGGCCTTTGCCTCGGGAATGCTGGGACAGGGCTATGCCATCCGTCCCTCGGACGGCGCGTTTTTCTCCCCCGTCAAGGGAAAGATCGCCTCGGTCGCCGAAACCAAGCACGCCTACACCATCCTCACCTGTGACGGTCTGGATCTTCTCGTTCACATCGGTGTGGACACCGTCACGCTTGGCGGCGAGGGCTTTACCCCCCTCGTTAGCGAGGGCGACGAGGTGGAGGCAGGCGCGCCGCTTGCCAAGGTCGACCTCTCACTCTTGGAGGCGCGAGGCGTCCCCACCATCACCGCCGTTTTGCTGACCGATGCCGAACGGCTCACCAATATCGAATGCCGCATGGGAAGGGCGAATGGCGGTCGTGATGCCGTCTTCTCCTTCCGCATTGGCGGGAAAGGATAAATCATGTCAGAAGCAATCGCGAAACAAAAAAAGAGCAACGGCTTTTTCAGCGTCTTGCAGAGAGTGGGTCGCGCCTTTATGCTTCCCATCGCTCTGTTACCCATTGCCGGATTGTTGCTTGGGATCGGCTCGTCCTTTACGAATGCCGCTACGCTGGAAACCTATAACCTACTCGGGATCATGGGTCCCGGAACCTTCCTCTACTCGGTCTTTTCCCTGCTGGCCTCGGTTGGAACCGTCATTTTTGACAACCTCCCCCTGCTGTTCGCCATGGGCGTGGCCCTTGGCATGGCCGAGCAGGAAAAGGCGACCGCCACCCTCTCCGCCGCCATCGCCTTCTTTGTAATGCACAAGACCATCAGCTCTCTCCTCACCATCAGCGGACAGATCGAGCCCGGGGTGTTGCAGGAGGGCTCGATCGCCAACGTGGTGGGCATCCAATCCCTGCAAATGGGTGTGTTCGGAGGCATCATCGTCGGCCTCGGCGTGGCTTGGCTGAACAATCGGTTCTATAAGATCCGCTTGCCAAACGTCATCTCCTTCTTCGGAGGTACACGGTTCGTCCCCATCATCTCCACCGCTGTTTATATCCTCGTCGGCGTTTTGATGTTCTTCGTTTGGCCCTATATTCAATCGGGCATCTACGCCCTCGGAAATCTGGTGCTTCGCTCGGGCTACGCGGGAACGCTGATCTATGGCTTCATCGAGCGCATCCTTATCCCCTTTGGATTGCACCACGTCTTCTATCTTCCCTTCTGGCAGACCGGCGTTGGCGGCTCGGCCATGATCGACGGCGTAATGGTCTACGGCGCGCAAAATATCTTCTTTGCGGAGCTTGCGTCCCCCCAGACCACGCGCTTCTCGGTGGAGGCCTGCCGCTTCATGAGCGGTAAGTTCCCCTTGATGATCTTTGGTCTGCCGGGCGCGGCTCTGGCGATGTATACCTGCGCCGATTCCTCCAAGAAAAAGGCGGCTGGGGGACTGTTGCTCTCGGCGGCTCTCACCGCCATGCTCACGGGTATCACCGAGCCCTTGGAGTTCACCTTCCTCTTTGTTGCTCCGATCCTGTATGTGATCCACTCGGTCTTGGCCGGTCTTGCCTATATGCTCATGCACCTCTTGGGAGTGGGCGTTGGCATGACCTTCTCGGGCGGCATCATTGACCTGACGCTATTCGGCATCCTGCAAGGAAATGCCAAGACGAACTGGCTCATGATCCCCTTGGTGGGCGTTGCCTATTTCGCCGTCTATTTCTTCCTGTTCCGCTTCCTCATCCTCAAACGCAATTACGCCACCCCGGGACGCGAGGTCGGGGACGGCGAGGTCAAGCTCTACACCAGAGCCGACTACAACAAGAAAAAGGAGGGAGACACCGTTTCCCGTCTGATCTTGGAGGGGCTGGGAGGCAAGGACAATTTGGCCACGCTGGATTGCTGTGCCACGCGTCTTCGCGTGACCGTGAAGGATCCCGAGCTTGTCTCGGACGCGCGACTGCGTGAGAGCGGAGCCAGCGGCGTGATCCGAAAGGGATCGGGCATTCAGGTGGTGTACGGACCGCAGGTGTCGGTCATCAAGAGTGAATTGGAGGACTATATCAACTCGCTTTGATATTTCCTCTGCCAAATCGCGACACGCGTCAAGCCTTACGCACTTGACACGCGTCGCGGTTTGTGTTATACTGGAAAGGAAAAAACGACCACAGGAGAACTCGAATGAAGATACTTGTCAGCGCTTGCCTGCTGGGAGCGCCTTGCCGATACGATGGAAAAAGCAAGCCGTGCCAAGCGGTCATGGCATTGTCACAACGCCACACACTCATCCCCGTCTGCCCCGAGGTGGCGGGAGGTCTTCCCACGCCGCGCGCGCCGTCCGAGCGACAGCCAACAGGGGGCGTGAAGAATCGGGACGGTGAGGACGTCACCGCCTTCTACCAAGCGGGAGCGGAGGCGGTTTTGTCGATCGCGCGAGAGCATGGCGTGACGCATGCCATCCTGAAAGAGAAAAGCCCCGCCTGCGGAAAGGGACGGATCTACGACGGGAGCTTCACCAAAATACTGTGCCAAGGGAACGGCGTTTGCGCCGACCTGCTCCTGCAAAACGGCATTTTGGTACTGGGTGAGAGCGAGATCGAGGACGGTTGGGAGCGACAAGATAACGAAGGATAAACAGGACATCAAAGAAAAATAAAAAAAAGAAAAAAATTGCAAATTAGGGCTTGACAAATCGACAAAGACGTGATATAATAATCGGGTACTTGCGAGACATCTGGGTGTGGCGCAGTTGGTAGCGCGCTACCTTGGGGTGGTAGAGGCCGCACGTTCAAGTCGTGTCACTCAGACCA
>JAZSKO010000272.1:0-5134 GCA_045534875.1 Eubacteriales bacterium
TCAACTTCTCTACCGAGTTCAGCAGATTTAGCGATACCGTCGATAATAGCCTGGTTATAAACGATCTCAGACGAAGGAACGGGAGCAGTGCCGCCGTTCTTACAAGCGTCAAGGAAGGTACGGATCTTAAGATCGAAGAGACCTTCTTTCTGCTTGATTATCGGAATCTCGGTCTCAACCTGAAGTCCTGCGACCTCGTGATAGATCTTCATAGGACCGCCGACCGTTCCGTTCCAGCACTCTGTTGAAGGAATACGCAAGCTTCCCTTTGTACCCATGATGATAGTGTCACCGGGGGTGTCGAGGTTCATTGCCCACGCGATACGGAAGTCGAGAATGATGCCGCCCTCCAAGCGAATGAAGGCTGCCGCGAAATCATCCACTCCGAACTTTGCCGCGTACTCGGGATGACCGATCTTCTGATAGTGCGAATAGTTGGGGTCGGTTCCGAAGAAGGCCGACTTATAGCCCGAGACCGTGATGGGCTTCGGATAGCCGATGGCGTTGAGGACCATATCCAAGGAATAGCAACCGATGTCGCCCAATGCGCCGATGCCTGCCGTTTCCTTCTCGATAAAGGTGGTTCCGAAGGGCGTGGGGATGCCTCTGCGGCGACCGCCACCCGTTTGGATGTAGTAGATCTGTCCGAGCGCGCCGGAATCCACGATCTTCTTGATCATCTTCATGTTGGCATCCATTCTGGGCTGGAAGCCGATGGAGAGGATCTTTCCGCTCTTCTTCTCTGCGCGCATGACCTCTGCCGCCTCGTCGAGAGTGACCGTGAAGGGCTTCTCCAAGAGAACGTTCACGCCCTGCTCGAGCGCATAGATGGCGGGAATTGCGTGCTGGCAGTTATAGGTGCAGATCGAGACGGCGTCGAGCGCGAGGCTCTTGTCGTCCAGCATTTCCTTGTGAGAGGCATAGTCGGTCTTCGCACCCTCTACCCCGTGCTTTGCCATAAAGGCGGCCGCCTTTCCGGGGATCAGGTCGGCTCCTGCCACGATCTCGATGTCGGGCTGTCTGAGGTAGGATCTCATATGCGCGTCTGCGATCCATCCGCATCCGATGATACCGATTCTGAGCTTCTTGGAAGCGTCAACCGTCTTGACCTCTTGATTTACCTTAAAATCATCCAATCCCATGAGTGATTCCTCCGTTTTTTCCTTTTATTATAGTGTTGTGATAGGGTTCGCTTGGTTTCTCTGTCAGCAACCGATGGAGCGCAGGTAGTTGCGGCTCATCTCGGCGCATTCCAGAGGCGTTTTGCCCTCGGTGGGGTTATCCTGCTCCACGACCACCCACGTAACACCCGCCTTCTCAGCGGCCGCCAGAATGGTGGGGAAATCCTGCTTGCCGTCGCCAACCGAGCGGAAGGCGAAGCCCTCGGGACGAGGAGGAGCCTTTTTGTCCAGACCGATCAGGTCGTACATATTCTCCGATCTCTCGCCTACAAAATCCTTCAAGTGCAGAACCGGTGCTCTGCCGCTGTACTTCAACAGGTACTCCGCAGGCTTCTCTCCGCCCACGTTGACCCAGCACATATCGAGCTCGGTTTGCAGGTACTCAGCGGGAACGGTGTCGTACAGAACGTCCAGCGCGTACTTACCGTCCAGCTTCATGAACTCGAAATCGTGGTTGTGATAGAGCAGCGTCATGCCCAGCTTCTTGGCAACCATTCCGATCTTCTTGATGTTCTCGATGACCGTGGGGAACTGATCCGAATCGGGTCTGTGCTCCGGCATGAGGTAAGGAACGGCGACAAACTTGCAGCCGATGGTGGCATAGCCTGCCAGAACGCCCTCGGTGTCGGCGACCATGTCAACGTAGGGCACGTGCGCCGAGATGGGGGTGAGCCCCAGATCCTGACACATCTCGCGGACCTCCTCGGGCTTATGTCCGTAAAGTCCTGCGAACTCCACGCCGTCATAGCCCAAGGCCTTGATCTTTTTCAGAGTTCCGTACAGATTCGCCTCCGCCTCAACGCGCAGGGAATACACTTGGATCGCTACCGGAAATTTCATGGTTTTTCTCCTTCTTTCTTCCCGTTTCTGTTTTTTTGGATAAGACACACTTGACGATCTTATCCTCTTGATTATATTATAAGATAAAAATTGCTTTATTACAAGACAAAATTGGGCATCAGTCGGACAAATATTGCTCTTTCCTCTGTATCAAGAGGTCAAGAAAGCGTTGGTCGGCGGAAAAACAGACCAGCACCGTCCCCGTTTGCTCCCGAACCGCAAGAAGGCAGAGGTTTTGGGGATGGATCGAATCGGTGTAGCGATAGAGGGGGAGCTTGGCGGCCTCTCCCGAGACGCGCAGTCTTCCCGTGATGGGTCGGATATCGAGAAGATCCTCCACTCCCACGCGACAGACCACCTGCTCGCGCTTACCGATCCGACGGGAAACCGTGAGATCCCAAGCAGTGGGCTCCTTCCCTTCCCTCGGCTCGATCCGCGCCGTGTGTCGCACCACGAGATAGCGCAGAGCAACATAGCACGCGATCAAAAGAAAGACAATGGCGGCAAGGCGGATGAAAGCACGATAGGGCGTGGGGTATCCGAAAAGGAAGCCCACGCAGGTCGCCGACATGACAAGGCATATTGAGCAGATCACGCCCTCGCGTATTCGTTTTTCCCGTGATGTGTACTCATCCATTTTCGTCGCCCTCCAATGCCTCCATGAGCACCTCCCGCGCCAATACGGGGTCGGCTCGTCCTTGGCTCTTTGCCATCAGCTCGCCCTGCAAGGCCTTGAAGGCGTTGGTCTTTCCGTTTCGGTAGGCGGTCACCGAGGCGACATCCTCGGCAAGCACCTCCCTCGCCCACGCGCGGATACGCTCCCGATCGTTGATCTGGGTGAGTTGCTCGCGGTTTGCGATGTCGGTAGGGGATTCGTCCCGTTCGGCGATCCGCAAAAGTAGCTTTTTCGCCACCGATCGGTTCACAGTGCGGTCGCCTGCCAGATCGGCAAGCTCCGCAAGCCGCTCGCTCGACAGCGGCGAGGCGAAGGGATCGGACGCGCAAAGGCGAAGCAGATCCGACAGAAGGAGCGACGCCACCACGCGCGGATAGCGACTGCTTTTGGCGGCTCTCTCGTAATAGTCTGCCATGCGGGCGTCCGACACAAGGATCGCGGCATCCTGCTCGGCCAGCCCATACGCGTCTTGGAGGCGTTCTCGCCTCTCGGCAGGCAGCTCGGGAAGCTCGCCTCTCATGCGCTCCACCGTTTCTCTTGCAATCCGGAAGGGGCGCAGATCCGACTCGATCAGGAAGCGATAATCCCTTGCGGTCTGCTTTTGCCGCATGGGATAGGTGACGCCGCGCTCGGCATCGTAGCGAAGGGTCTGTTGCAAGACCCTGCCTGTTGTCTCGATCTCGTGAAGCTGTCGCCCGATCTCATAGGCGATGGCCTTTTCGACATAGGTAAAGGAATTGAGATTCTTGATCTCGGTCCGTACACCGGGTACAAGGCTTCCCTTTTTTCGCAGAGACAAATTGACGTCACAGCGCAGAGACCCCTCCTGCATTTTTCCGTCGGTGATGCCAAGCGTCACCAAAAGAAGGCGCAGTTCTCTGAGATACGCCGCCGCCTGCGCTCCCGTGTGAAGACAGGGCGCGGAAACGATCTCGATCAGCGGTACGCCGCAACGGTTGCAATCCACCAAGGTCTGCTTTCCCCGATGGATGAGCTTGCCCGCATCCTCCTCAACGTGAATGCGTTGGATCGCAACGGGAACGCGCTCGCCCTCTACCTCGATCTCCAAGCATCCGTTTCGGCAAACAGGATAGGCCTCTTGGGAAATTTGATAGGCCTTTGGCAGATCGGGATAGAAATACTGCTTGCGATCCATGCGACAGACCTCTCCGATCTCGCATCCGAGAGCCAAGCCCGCCAAAATCGCCAACTCCACGGCGCGGCGGTTGAGAACAGGCAACGCGCCCGGAAGTCCCAAGCAAACGGGACAGCATTGGGTGTTCTCCGCTCCCCCAAAGGCGGTGGAGCATCCGCAAAAGAGCTTGGTCGCGGTTTTCAGCTCGGTATGCACCTCCAAGCCGATGATCGCTTCATAGTCGTTTCTCATGCATCACCCCTCCCTTCGCGCGCTGTGTTCAGTGCTTCCGCCACCGAGAGCAGAAGCGGCTCCTGATAGTGGGAGGCGGTTAGAAGTGCGCCGATGGGCATTCCGTTCTCGTCGCTTCCGATGGGAAAAGACAAAGACGGCATTCCCGTGAGCCCTGCGTACACCGTGCAAAGATCCATATCGCGGCTCTCCAAGGACGAGGGTCGCTCGGTCTGTCGGATCGCGCCCTTGGGGGTAGTGGGCGAGAGGATAAGATCGTACTCACGGAACAGATCCGCAAAGTCCTGCGTGATCCGCTCACGCTGACGGCAGGCCGGCAGATAGTAGGAGGCCCTCGCCTCCCCCGTGAGGACCGCCGTTCCCAAAAGGATGCGGAGCTTTACCTCCCGACCCAAGCCACGACCTCGGGCAGAAGCGATCGCCTCGCTCGGGGTCTCGCCCTCGCTCCCGTGTCCGAAGCGAACGCCGTCGTAGCGGGCGAGATTGGATGCCGCCTCTGCCGCCGCCAGAATGGAATAGGCTTGGAGCGCTCTTTGCGGTGACGGCAGGGTCACGTTTTCTACCGTCGCGCCCAAGCTCCGCAGACGCTCGGCGGTGGCTTCCATCGCCTCCCGCAGACGCGGCGAGAGGATCCCGTCGATCTCTCCGTCGGGGGAAAAGCCGATGCGTAGTCCTTTGAGTGTGGAGCGGGGTTCTGTGACAAAGTTCCCCGTTGGATGCTCCACCGAGGTGGCGTCACGCGCGTCCTTCCCTGCCATCAGGGAAAGCACCACGCCCGCATCACGGGCGCAGTTTGCAAGCACGCCCACGCAATCCATAGAGGAAACGTAGGACACAAGTCCATACCGCGACAAAACACCGTAGGTGGGCTTTACGCCAAGGATGCCGCAAAGCGCGGCAGGCTGACGAACCGAGCCACCCGTATCCGAGCCAAGAGCAAAGGGGATCTCCCCTGCCGCCACGGCGGCGGCCGAGCCTCCCGACGAGCCACCCGTCACGCGCGTGGGATCGTGGGGATTCCCCGTCACCCCTAACGCCGAATTTTGCGTA
>JAZSKO010000200.1:0-2597 GCA_045534875.1 Eubacteriales bacterium
GCTCCCCCTTTTGGTCGTGGCGCTCTCGGCGACCCTCGCGGCCTTCCTGTTTGGATTCCTTCCTTTTTGATATCGGTTCTAAAACCAAAAGACCTCTCATATGCTTTACCAAACATCGTTTCGGGCGTTTGCGCTCTGCGCTCGGTGTTTCAAGGTAACTTATGGGAGGTTTTTGTATGCCGGAATATTCGATCTATCAAGACATTGCCGAGCGGACAGGCGGAGACATCTACGTGGGTGTGGTTGGTCCTGTTCGGAGCGGAAAATCCACGTTTATCAAGCGATTCATGGAGTCGGTGGTGCTTCCAAACATCGGGGAAGGCTACTCTCGCGATCGGGCAAGGGATGAATTGCCGCAATCCGCCGCAGGGAAGACGGTGATGACGACCGAGCCGAAGTTTATTCCCGAGGAAGCGGTTCCCGTTGTGTTGGACGACAACGCCCAAATGCGGGTACGCATGATCGATTGTGTGGGGTATCTGATCCCCGAGGCTATGGGTGCTGAGGAGAACGGACAGCCGAGAATGGTTCGCACGCCGTGGCAAAGTGAGGCGATGCCCTTTGCCGAGGCCGCTGAAATGGGGACGCGAAAGGTCATCAATGAGCATTCCACCATCGGGATGCTGGTCACCACCGACGGAAGCATCGGAGAGATCCCTAGAAGCTCCTACATCGAGGCGGAGGAGCGGATCGTTGGGGAATTGAAGGCATTGGGGAAGCCCTTTGCGGTGATCCTCAACTCGGCCACCCCCTCGTCGGAAAGCTCGCAGGCCTTGGCATATGAATTAGAGGAAACGTACGGCGTTCCTGTGGCTCTTGTGAGTTGCTTAGATCTCGATGCCGAGGACATTCGTCATATCTTGGGACTGCTTTTGGAGGAATTCCCCGTGGCAGAGGTCTCGATCCGCCTGCCTGAGTGGACAACAGCCCTTGACGATACCCACCGCATCCGCGTCTCCTTGCGAAATGCGCTTGCAAAATGCGCCGAATCGGTTCACCGTATGGGAGACGTGAAGAGCGCCTTCGCCGCCATGAAGGAGAACGAATACGTCAGCTCCGTGCAGATTGAGGAGCTGGACATGGGAACCGGAAAGGCGACACTGTCACTGACGATGCAGGACGGACTTTACTACGATGTGATCTGCGAGCTGACGGGCTTGGAGATCCACGGGGAAAAGGAGCTGATCGCGATGCTCCGCGAGCTTGCCGCAGTCAAGGAAAAATACGATAAGGTGGCAGAGGCGCTCGCGCAGGTAAACGAAACCGGCTATGGGATCGTGATGCCCGACGTCGAGGATCTGCGCTTGGAGGAGCCGAAGATCGTCAAGCAGTCGGGCGGCTACGGCGTCAAGCTGCGCGCGGCGGCGCAATCGGTGCATATGATCCGCGCAAACATCGAAACCGAGATCAACCCCATGGTGGGAACCGAGCAGCAATCCGAGGATCTGGTGCGCTATATGCTCAAAGAATTTGAGGCCGATCCGCGCAGCATCTGGGCGTCCAATATGTTCGGAAAGTCCTTGTATGAGCTGATCAACGAGGGACTTCACACAAAGCTGGAGCATATGCCGGAGGAATCCCGCAAGAAGCTCTCCGAGACCTTGGAGCGGATCATCAACGAGGGAAGCAACGGCCTGATCTGTATTCTCTTATAATCGCGCAAACACAAAAACAGGGAGTGATAAACGAGAAATCGTTTCATCGCTCCCATTTTTTGTCCTTTTTGACAAAATACACAAGATGTTGTGTGAATCGTTAAGAAAATATCAAACTATTGTATAAAAAAATCCATTTTTGTTTTCTAAAAGCATTGACAGTCATACGAAAATAATGTATAATAAAGAGGATAAAGAAGAACGGGGAAGCCTTTTTGCATCAAAAGGCTTTTCGTCCTTTAAAATGACCGATCAACCAGAAAGGCAGGTCGCAACATGGCATTTTATCTACACGGCGTTCACGTTCCGCACCGCAAGAGAACAGCAGGCTCTCAATCGGTGCCGATTCCCACGCCGAAAACCGTGATCCTTCCCACCTCCATGCACATCGGAAAGCCGGCAAAGCCGGTGGTGCGCGTGGGCGACACCGTTTGCGTGGGAACCCTGATAGCGGAGCAGGACGGCTTCGTGTCCTCTCCCATCTACTCCTCGGTCTCCGGAAAGGTGATCAAGCTCGCCGAGATCCTTCTTTCCAACGGAGCGAAGGGACAAGCGATCACCATTGAGTCGGATGGTCTGATGACGCCCGATCCCGCGATCGTCCCTCCCGTGGCAGAAACGAAGGAGCAGCTTTTGGAAGCGATCCGCGCCAGCGGCGTGGTGGGACTTGGCGGCGCGGGATTTCCTACCTACGTCAAGTTCAATGTTGATCCCACACGCGTGCAGGAGCTGATCGTGAACGGCGCGGAATGCGAGCCGTACATCACCAGCGACACCGACACCATGCTCAACCGCTCTGCGGATATGGCATACGCGCTCAACGTGATCGAGCGTTGCTTTGGCATCAAGCGCGTGATCATTGGTATTGAAAGCAACAAAAAGCAGGCGATCGCATCCATGCGAGAGATGGCGAAGGCCGACCCTTGCGTGGAGGTGAAGGTT
>JAZSKO010000147.1:0-15834 GCA_045534875.1 Eubacteriales bacterium
GCCGCTCCCTGCTTTTAAAGGGGCTTCAATTCGGTTGCAGACGGATGCGGATATCCCCCGTGTCGGTGGTGATCTCGCATCGGCCGCAGGAGGAGTTGCTGTTCGGTAGCTCGGTTCTGCCCGTGTCGGTATGCACCACGAACATCTTTTCCGACAAGAGCGTCCCCGTCACGTCTCCCGTGTCGGTCAGAATCGAAAGCTCGGCGGCGTCACATCCATACAGCTTCACGTCTCCCGTGCTTCTCTCGATCGAAAACCGCTCGGTGGCGCGCACGTTTTGCAAAAGCAGATCTCCCGTGTCACCGCCCGACCGCAAGGTCTTGCAGGTCACGTCAAGCAATTCGCTCTTGCCCGTCGTCGTGCGGAGCGAAAGGTCGCCCTCACACGTCACCGAGGAAAGCGCGGTGCGCCCCGTGGTCACCGAAAGCTCCAAGGTCTTCACAGAGCTGTTCTCCACGCGGATGTCCCCCGTGGTCGTGCGGAGGATCACGTCCCCCGCTGTGATCCCGCTCACCTGAATATCACCCGTGGTGGTGCGGATGCTCGTCACGCCGCCCTTCACCGAGGCGCGGCAGACCACGTCTCCCGTGGTTTGCGTGACCGTCAGGGTCTCCAGCCCGAAGGCTTCGGGGATCTCCACATCTCCCGTGCTCGATTCGATCGAGAGCGCGCTATATGCCCCCGCGGGGAGCGAGACCGTGATCCTCGGCGAACCAAAGCCGATCCCGATATGCTCGTACCACTTCCTCGTGTCGGTCTTTTCCACCGTCAGAACGCCGTCCTTCACCGACACCGTGTGCCGCTCGTTCTGCTTCTCATAGCAGACCACCGAGGCACCCTCGCCCTCCCCCGTGGGGATGAATCGGATATCCGCCGTGTCGCCCTTGATGGCGATCGAGCGGATCGGCTCCTCCAACGAATGGGTATTCGTTGTGTATTGTGTTGTGGACAATCCCGCAACATTCCAGTTTGCCATCATCATACCTCCCACAAACAGACTTCCGCCGACCGCGATCAGAGCGGCCGCCACGATCAGCCAGATCACAACACTTCGTTTCATTCTGCCGCCTCCTTTCCGAGAATCAGCCGTTTCACTCCAAGGGCGATCTGCTTCGTCAGCCAAGCGCACCCCTGCGTGCCTGCCTTACAACCAAAGAACCAAAGAATGGAAAGCCCTGCCAAGACCAGTCCCGCGCCGATCAGGGCAAGCCCCGACGCGCCGTGACCCGTGACCGCTACGACCGTCCCTCCCAGCACGCCGCCGGCGGCACAGGCAAGGAAGGAGCCAAAGACCGCCCAGAACGAGACGATCACGCTCCACAAGGCCACATAGACCGAGACCAGCACCGCCAAGGCCGCCACCGCAAGGGAGAGCCAGATGGGAGAGCCGAGGATGAGCAGGGTGATCTCCCATGCTTTGAGCCGACGGCGGGACTTGATGCGCTCCTTGGCGATCCTTGTCAGCGGTGTGTCGGCAATGATCTGCGCGGCGATCTCATCGGTCGAGCCGATCTTGGCGACCGCCTCCTCCTCGCTCGCCCCTTCCTCCATACGGTCGTCGATCATCTCGCTGTAAAAGGCGAGACGCTCGGCAATATCCGCCTCGGGCAAGCCCCGAAGCCTTGCTCTGAGCCCGTCGAGAAATTCCTGTTTATGCATGGTCGGTTTCCTCCTTCGTCACAAATTGGTACATCAAGACCACCTCTCGCCACTCCTCGCGAAAATCCTCCAAGCGGCCAAGTCCTGCCTTGGTGATGTGGTAGTATTTCCGCAATCTGCCGTTGTGCTCCGCCGTTCGCACGGTGAGCATCTTCGCCGATTCGAGCCGTTTGAGAATGGTATACAGGGTCGATTCGGACATCTCCACGTAGGGCTTCATATCCTTGATGATCTGATAGCCGTAGGAGTCCCGATCCTTGATCGCGGCCAGCACGCACACATCGAGCAGACCTCGTTTGAGTTGAACATCCATAGAATACTCCTCCTTGCATAATACATCATATCACGAAGTATTGTTCTTGTCAAGAGGTTTTTGAAAATTTTTTTGACAAACAATTTGAAATTTGCAAATTATAAGATTTTTCTTCCATTTCGGACAAGAATTTATATAACCGACGAAAGTAGCCGGAAATACGGCTCAAAAAAACAAGCAAAGGGACACCCGAGCGTGCAGAGCGCACGCGTGGGTGTCCCAAATAGAACAATTATACTGTGGGATAGTTGATCGGAACGTTTGTTGCAGTGGCAGAGCTTCCACCCTGACCGTTACTACCGTAGCTTCCGACCGCACCGTACCACTTGCGTCCGTGACCGCCCGAGCCACCCGAGCCGCCCGAGCCGCCGAGGATCGAAAGATCCGCCTTGGTCTTGCCGTTTGCAAAATAGACGTTGATGGTGTCGGCTTGGATCGCTTTCGCGCCGGCACCGCCGTTACCGCCGTTGCCGCCCGTGCTGCCCAATCCGTCGCAATCACCGCCCTTACCACCGTTTCCGCCGTCTCCGCCCTTGATGGTGGTCTGCGCACTGCACACGATGTCGAGCTTGCCCGAGCAAACGATGGCGATGTTGGCAGCCTCTCCGCCACCCGCGTGGATGCCGCTATGCACGAACGAGGAGCAATAATCTCCGTTTCTGCCCGAGGATGCCTTGGTGGTGTAGATTCCCGCCGCGTCACCATAGAAGCCGAGCTTCAGGGTCGCCGCCTCCGAGCGCAGGACCGTTTCCTTGTTGTGCAGAGTCACGTTGTTTAGAATCATATCCAGCTCGTTGTTGCGGCTGTTGACCACAATACGCACGTTACCGTAGTCGGTGCCATCGGACGAGATCTTCACCTTGCCCGATCCGCTTCCGAACGCAAAGACGTAGGTCTTGCCACCGTTGAGCGCGAAGGAATCGAGGTTGATGCCGATCGCGTTGCCTGTATTGTAGGTAAGCGTGATCACGTTATTGGTCTCGGAGACCGTGCAGAGCTGCGCATAGTCGTTGTAGCTGTAATACTCATCATATTCGGTATAGTCGCACTTGGAGCATCTCCAGTTGAAGATCGAGTGTCCCTGTGCGGGGATCGTCTCCGCATAGGTAAGAATCACGCGGCAAACCGAGCAGGAAACCTCGTCGGTCATGCCGGATGCGGTACAGGTTGCCGCATAGCCCTTCTTCACCTTTTCGGTGTGCGGAGCCATCGGAATCGGGTTTTGAGGAACAAGCACGACGTTGCACTTCGAGCAATGCTTGCCCTCCGAAAGTCCCGTTTTGGTGCAGGTGGGTGCCACGTAAGGATCGACCTCCTCGGTGTGTCCCGTTGCGGGAAGCACCTTTTGTTCGATCAACTGCGTATCACATCTCGAACAATGCTTGCCCTCCGAAAGTCCCGTTTTGGTGCAGGTGGGCGGAACGGCGATATCAATGATCTCGCAGTGTCCCAACGCATCGATCGGCTTTTGGGGAACGGTGACCGTTCCGCATACCACACACATCTTACCCTGTGTCAGTCCTGTTTGCGTACACGTGGGAGCAACGTATTCCTCGATCTGTTCGGAATGTCCATTCGCGGGCACAACGGTCTGCTTGACCAGATCGACTCCGCAAACCGCGCAACGCGTGCCCTCGGTGAGACCGGTTTGCACACAGTCGGGCGCGACTGCGGGAACAGTCTCGGAAACGTGACCCAGCGCATCTGTCTTTCGGCTTTCCTCAAACGAGCAATCGAGACAAGCTCGGATATCTTCTCCGTCTGCCACGCAGGTGGGCGCGGTTTTCATCGTCCATTCACCGAAATCATGCGGGAGCGGATCCACCTCGGTGTCAACGTAGGAATCCTCACAACGCGAGCACTTGTGGGTGGTGTAGCCCTGTTCGGTACAGGTGGGAGGCGTTACGGTCTCGATGCTGTGATCGTGACCCAGCTCGGGTGTGTAGTCGGCGATCTCGCTCTCACCGCAGACCGTACAGAGATACTCTGTGTGTCCCTTCGACTCACAGGTTGGCAAAACGGTGTTCGCCGCCTGCATACGATGCCCCGTTGCCGCTGTGAAATCGCTGTTTTCAGAAATTCCGCAAACGCTGCAAACGTGCTCGGTGTACCCGGGCTCGGTACAGGTGGGCTGATGGACGACGGATCCTCCGCGCGTGTGCGCGAGCTTTTCGATGGGCTCCTTCTCTACCGTTTGACAAACGCTGCACTCGCGAGAACGTTCTCCCTCCGAAGAGCAGGTCGGGGCGGTCAACTCGGTCCACTCCGAAAATACGTGCTCGCAGACATCGTCCTTGGTCTCGTCACATGCAACAAACGTTGCCAGCACAAGACAATTCAACAAGACAAACAAAGATACTCGCGTGATCGTCGTTTTCATGTTCGCATTTCCTCCGTTTCAAATCAATAGGATGACATAAAACATATTGTTAATAACATTAAGATATATGATAGCGTTATAATTATATACCTCCCACGCAAATTTGTCAATAGACAATGATGCAAAAGGCTATATAATTTAGTGTGAAAAAACTTTAAAAGACATCCATTCCGAACGTATGTCCTCTGTCACTTTTCGTGTGGAATCGTATAATTTTATCGTGAAATATTCCGCACAAAAAACAGCTATCCAAAGGAGTCAGGCATTGACAACCGTCGACGCGTGTGGTACAATAAAAAGGAACGAACCCAACACACCATGAAAGGAAGCGTCACCATGAAAACCATTCGCCTCTCCGACCACGGCATCCTGCCGAATACCGACATCACTGCCGCCCTCTTTGCCCTGATGGAGCAGAACAAGGAGGACACGGAATTTCCCTTTGAGGAGGCAGACTATTTCTTCTCGCCCAAAAATGCCTGTCGCGTGGATCTTCGCGTCTCGAATTCCGACGTCACCCCGCACCGCGTGCTGGCGATCTATCTGGATCGCATGAAGAACTGCCGCCTTTCGGGAAACGGCGCGCGGCTGTGGCTCGCAGGGCATATGCAGGTGTTCACCCTCGACCATTGCGAGGACGTGACGCTGTCGGGCTTTACCGTCAACTGGCAGAAGCCCTTGGTGGCCGAGGGACGCGTGGTGGCGCGAGATGGAGAAAACGTGGATGTTTTCGTCGATCCCGACGCCTTCCCCCATCGGTTTGAGGACGGTAATTTGTGGTTTGATACGGGGGCAGACGAATGGTACGCCTTCCGCAAGAGCGTGATCGTCTTTGAGGGACACAGCCTTCGCGCGCGGCGCGGAGTGAGCGATGTGGGCTTTCGGAGCATCACGCCTCTCGGCGGCTCGGTCTATCGGATGCAGCTCGCACGCGACTGGGACATTCGCGCAGGCGATCTCTTGAATATGCGCCACAACGCGCGCATCCACGCAGGGGTCTTTTCCGAAAAGTGCGCCAACATCACCGTGGAGAACGTCACCTTCCACTCCTGCGGAGGGCTTGGCTGTCTTTCCCAGTTCTGCCGCGACATGACCTATCGCGCCGTTCATTTTCTCCCCGACAAGCGCATGGGGCGTCTCGTTTCGTCCGGACGCGACGACGGTATGCACATCACCTGCAACGAGGGAACGGTGACCATCACCGAATGTAGCTTCCACGCGCTGATGGACGACCCCATCAACGTGCATGGCTGCTGTGTGACCTCGGACGAGGTGGTAAACGCGCGTACCTTGCGCTGTAAGTACCGCCATCCGCAGGCCTGCGGCTTCCACTATTGGGCCGAGGAGGGCGATGAAATCAGCTTCATCACCCGTTCCTCAATGGAAACGATCGGGTGCGCTCGCGCCGTTTCGTATGTCTTGGAGGATCACATGACCTTCCTCCTCACCTTCGACCGTCCCCTTCCCAAGGAGATCTTGGAGCTGGCCGAACAGGGCGACGCCCTCGCCTTGGATAATCTCACCCACACCGCCGCCTTCGTTTGCACCAAAAATCGCTTCGGAAGCTGTCGCGCGCGCGGAATTCTGGTCTCCACGCCCAAGCCTGTTGTCATCTCGGAGAACTATTTTGAATCCTCCGGCTCGGCGATCCTCGTGGCGGGCGACTCGAACTACTGGTTTGAATCGGGCGCGTGCCATGACGTGGAGATCTCGCACAATATCTTCACCGACGCTTGCCTTTCCTCGCACTATGAATTCTGCAACGGGGTCATCAGCATCACGCCGATCGTACCCGAGCCGAACGAGGACAAGCCCTATCACAAACGCATCCGCATCACCGACAACGTCTTCGACACGACCGGCGCGCCGATCCTCTATGCCTTCTCCTGCGCCGACCTCACCTTTGTCGGCAACCGCATCTTCCAAAGCCCCTCTGCCCCCGTCGCGGCCGCCGCTTCTCCGCTCATTCGCCTGTCCTATTGCAAGCGCGCCACCCTTTCGTCCAACCAAGCCATCGGCCCTCTCCCCTCCCTTACCCCCGAAACCGACCATTGCCAAGAGGTACAGAGCGAGCGGTGAGCGGTCACCCTTGAAGAATAAACGCAACGCGCAAGCATCCCATTTGTAAGGACCGACATCCTCGGCGGTCGTTGTAAGGAAGGTAGCCGCATAAAAAGGCTGTCATCCCTCATAACGGACCGTCGGGGACGCCGATCCCTACGATTTTGTTGATCGGTTCACAGGGAAAACAACTTTATTTCATAAAAAAGCAGAAAATATGAAAATTCCCCATTGACAACTGTCGAAAAAGGGAGTATAATACGGTACAGAAACCGAATAAAGCTAAATGAAGTCAGCAGGAGATTGGGCGAACGCCCTTCCAAAGGGGTCATACTCTCGGGTGTCGGATGCGACGGGACTGTTGACGGATGGCGATCTGGAGAAGTCCGCCGAGCGCGGATGCCGAAGGGGCAAGGGTGCAAAACCACAATCTCTCAGGCAAAAGGACAGATATCTGTTTCGAAACCAAACGCATGGCGTTTTCTTTCGTTTCTTCACCGCTATCCAAACGATAGCGGTTTTTTGTTTTGTTCGGTTGCATTTTTTATAGGAGGTTCATTTGACAATGGACAAGTTTCTTCAAGCAGTTGAGACCGTGAACGGCAAGATCAACGGCGTCGTTTGGGGCGCGTTTGGCTTGCTGTTACTGGTTGGAACCGGCATTCTGATCACGGTTCTGACCAAGTTCTTCCAGGTCTCGCACATCGGCCTTTGGTTTAAAAACACCATCGGCAGTCTCTTTCACAAGAGCGTGATCCGTCACACCAAGGAAAAGGGTACGATCTCGCCCTTCCAAGCGCTCTGCACCGCGCTCGCCGCAACCGTTGGTACGGGTAACATTGCGGGCGTGGCGGCCGCCATCTGCATCGGCGGCGCGGGAGCCGTGTTCTGGATGTGGGTCGCCGCCTTCTTCGGTATGATGACCAACTACGCCGAAAACGTGTTGGGTATCTACTACCGCAAAAAGAACGAGGCGGGTGAATGGTCGGGAGGTGCGATGTACTACCTCGCCAACGGTCTGGGCAAAAAGAAGGGCATGAAGTACGTTGGAAAGGTGCTGGCGATCCTGTTCTGCATCTTCGCCATGCTCGCTTCCTTCGGTATCGGAAGCATGGGTCAGGTCAACAAGATCGTGACCAACGTCGCGCAGGCCTTTGACGTCTCGGCTCTCTCCTCTATCGAGGTGTTGGGCGGCGTCTCGCTCTATAACATCATCCTCGGCGCGTGCGTCATGCTTCTGACCGCGCTCATCACGCTTGGCGGACTTAAGCGGATCGCAAGCGTGGCCGAGAAGATCGTTCCCGTGATGGTGGTTCTGTTCGTTTTGGGCAGTTTGGTCGTGATCGCCGTGAACTACGCCAACATCCTCCCCGCCTTCAAGGCCATCTTCGTGAACGCCTTTAAGCCCGAAGCCTTCGTGGGCGGCGGCATCGGCGCGGTGATCGGCAAGGTGGTCACGCAGGGCTTTAAGCGCGGCGTGTTCTCCAACGAGGCAGGTCTGGGCTCGTCGGTCATGGTTCACTCCAACTCGAACATCAAAGAGCCCGTTAAGCAGGGTATGTGGGGCATCTTTGAGGTGTTCGCCGACACCATGGTCGTCTGCACCATGACCGCTCTCGTCATCCTGACCGCAGGAGGACTTGACGGTGGCGTGTTCAACGTCCTCACGGGTGAGGTCGCCGCAGGCTACTCCGACGCGACCCTCGTTGGCGGCGCGTTCAATACCGTCTTCTCTTGGGGCGGCATCGGTGAGAAGTTCATCGCGATCGCCATGTTCCTGTTCGCCTTCACCACGGTCCTCGGCTGGTCTCACTACGGCTCGAAGGCGTGGGAGTACCTCTTTGGCGCAAAGACCACGATCGTGTTCCGTATTATCCACGTTTGCACCGTGATCCTCGGCGCGCTCCTTACCTCCTCGCTGGCATGGGATATCTCCGACACCTTCAACGGACTGATGATGATTCCCAACCTGATCGGTGTGGTGGCATTGTCGCCGCTGGTCGTCAAGATCACGAAAAACTACCTTGCCCGCAAAAAGAAGGGCGAGGATGTTGAGCCGATGTATAACGCCGACCCCGACATTCAAGCCGAGGAGCTGGCGCGCGAGCTCGACGAGGAATGATCGATCCTTCCCCAAAATAAAACCGCAGGGGGCAACTCAACCTGAGTTGCCCCCTGCTTTTTTGTTTAGCCCACAGCGCTCGAAATGGGATCGGTCGGGCTGTCCTTTACGATGCTGTCGTCATAGCCTAAGATCTGATAGCGGATATCCTCATAGGAGACCGCGAGATCATAGAACTCCACCGAGCGACCGAAATCGAAGGCGGCCGCAACGGCGGCGCGATAGTCCTCCTCGCTGACCTCCTCGTCCTCGATGTAAAAGGTACAGACTCTCTCATAATATTCTTCATCCGTCACGTCCCCTTCATATCGGTAATGCTCGCCATAATGCGCGCAGAAGGTTTCGGTAAAGCCGCTGTCATCCAAGCGGAAGACCTCGACGTAGTGGGTTCCCGTGCTTCCGTTCCGATTGGCGAAGCACCCGCTTTTTTCGATGTAGCTTCCTCCCCAACACCGAAGCATATTCTGCTCGATGAAGGTTCCGTTCTTGTAGGAGCAAACGCTGTCACCGGTTGCCATATCAAAGCCTTGGATGTATAGCTCGGGAATGTCGTCGCCATCCACGTAGACGAGCGCGTACATCTGCCTCGCCGTCTGCGCCCCGTCGCTCTCGATCCGCTCCAAGTAGGCTTGCTTCCAATCCGGCAAAGACCCCTCGGAATCGGGCGTGGGGGCCTCCTCGGGTAACGGCGTCTCGGTCGTGATCGTCGGTGGCTCGGTCGTGGTCGTCGGCGTCTCCCAGCCATTCGGGTATAGCAAATGACACCCGCTCAAAAGCATTCCAAGCATGACCAAGCACACAACCAAACGAAGTCCTTTTTTCAACATAACCACCCTGCCGCCTTTCGTTTTGTTCCTCTTGGTTACATTCTATCACGCCCGAAAAGGCTTGTCAATACGGTGGTGGAAACTTTTTTTATTTGGCCTTTTTTTGCCGACGGGTGGGGGATCGTCCCTATTTTTAGGGGAAATCGGATGCCACCTATACCGTGCGAAGGATGATAATGCCGACAGACTCGCAAGGCAAGGCTGTCGGCATATTTTTATGATTGATATGTTTGACGAAGCTCACGGAGCAAGTCAAATTCTTCAGAACGGTATGGGGTTCCGTCTGCATATAGGGTATCGTGTTGCCATGGATCGCATTTGTCCGCTCCTCCCCACAGATTGGTCTGGGTTTTTCCAACAACAAGCCCCCAATGCCAGCAAGAGATTTTCCTTTCCGCCCATAGAGGCAGATGTGTCTCCATGGTATTGTTTCCTTGGCGGCAAAGCCATTCGGTAACGAACATCGGCTTATTGTATGTTTCAAGAGGCTCAATACACTTGGAAATGGTAGTTTCTGCATCGCTATAAGAATGGAAACTTAAAACATCCGACAACTCCATCATCGCATGGAAGGTGGAATCATATACTCCGGTTCTCCAAGGGCCTGATGTGAGCGGTTGAGTTGGCTCGCATTCTCTTGCCCAGCGAAATACGTTTACCAAGAGAGGTAGTGCTTCGTTATGGCGGTTGGTATTACCGGGTTCATTGTATAGATCCCACGCCAAAATTCTTTCGTCCTTGGCATATGCCCCAACAACGGCATGCACATACGCACGCAGCATCGGTTGTTTATGGAGGTCATCCGCAATGCGAAATCCGGGAGAAGGCGTCCAGCGACTGTTGTGCTTTCCCGGGATCGGATCAGGCTGCTTGCCGTAGTAAGGATCCTGCCCTCCGTCAAAGGCACAATCATCAAAAAGAATCGGCATCACGGACAGACCGTTCTCAGCGGCAATTTGCAAAAACATTTCAAAATGGCGCAAAAAGTCGCTTCCCTCCGTTTCCCAAACAATGTATGGAAGAAAAACACGCAGGCTGTTATAACCGCATCTTCCTGCCCACCCAAGCTCGCGGCGGATGCTTTCCTCATCAAAGGTTTCACTCTGCCACATCTCGGTAGAATTCACCGCAGTGGAGGTGACATAATTAAACCCTACCTGCCAAGGGATTTTTTGATACCATTCCCATGCTTGTTCAGAAGACCAAACACTCATTTTTGTTTTCTCCTTAATCATTTTTGTTTTCTCCTTAATCATGAATCAATCCCAAATCAAGTCATGGTCACGGGTTGGAGCTTGTTATCGCGGATGGGAAGCTCGTCGATGCAGAGCTGGCGATGGTGGGCGTTTTTGTCTCCGATCGTGCGTCGGTGATAGGCAACGTACCACTTGCCGTGATAGCAAAATGCGCTGTTGTGTCCCGGGCCGTCGGCAATTTCACCCGCGCGCAGGATATCCGCATAGAACGCAAACGTCTCGCAGGGATCGTCCGAAACGGCGGCCTTGACGCAGTACGTGCCGTTCGTCCACGAGCCCGACGAATACATCAGATGGTATTTCCCGTCGATCTTCATGATGTACGGCGCTTCCACGTAGGCATCAGGCGTCAGCTCGCGCGCGATCCCGCCAAAGCTCGGCTCGGGCATCGGCTCAAAGCCATCCATGGTATCCTTCATTTTGCACACCATCATGTGTCCCCAGCCGCCGTAATAGAGGTACACGCTTCCGTCATCGTCCTTGAACAGGTGCGCGTCGATGGGCTGGGCTTGGTTATAGATCGCGTTGAGCAGGGGTCTGCCGTCCTTGAATACATTTTTGAACGGACCGATGGGGGTATCGCTCTCGCCGATGTAAAGTCCGCCGATCTCGTCCTCGGAGTGAATGTCGTTGGCGGCAAAAATGAGATAGTACTTGTTGTTTTTGTCGATCACGGTCGGCGCCCAGACCGCCTTTTTGACCCCCTTGTAGGTGGACATATCAAGAATGCCCTCATAGGTTTGGAAGGCTTCCAGATCGCTCGTCGTGACAAGATCGAGGTTCAACTGATCCTCAAATTCTCTCGAACGGGTGACATACATATAGACCGTGTCGCCGTAAACGCGGGATTCGGGATCGGCGTACCAATTTTGGGAAACAGGATTTTTCATGATTCTCTCCTTTTGTCGCTCTGATTGCTCGGTCATAAAACCGACCGTTTGTATCATTCTATCACAAATTCGTCTGTTTGTCAAGGAAGTGTGGCTCAGGAAATGGAATCGACGACCGCTTGTACGGCTTGGACGGTGTCCTCGGAGATCGGCTCATCGAAATCGCGGAAGGAATTGTGGCGCGCCGCCTTCCCGAACAGCGTGCGGTACCAGAGCAAGCCGAGCGCATAGCGACCAAGCCCCAAGGAGGCATGAAAGCCGTCTCGATAGAGCCCCGTGATGCCGCTATTCGACAGCATCCCGAACAGCTCGCCGCTTCTTATCACCCCGTCGGCGCGTACGGCCTCTGCTATGTCGCCGTAGGCTCTGACGATATCGGTCTTCATTCGCTCCGCGCTTTCATAGTGCGCGACCTCCGAAAGCCGCGCGCTTCCCTCCTCATACGCCCATGTCTGATGGAGATATACCCTTGCTTTTGGAACGCAAGTCCTGACAAAATCCATCAACGTCGAGCAATACGGCTCGTAGCTTTCCTTCTGAAAGGACAGATGGCTGACCTGCTGTAAGGTCACCACGTCCCACTCGCGATTGCATATCGCCTCGTGAAGCGAAACGAAAAATCCGGGTTTTTGTCCGTTGTATTGCAATTCGTAGGACGCCCTTCCCGACAGCAGGTTGCGGTAATGCTGCTCCAAGGAACAGCCGCCGATATACAGGTTCGCCACCTGCGCGTCCTCGCCGTCGGCTCTCGCCAACGCAGAAAGGTAGCGTGTGGCGTCCTCGGAAAAGCTATTTCCGATCGCCAAGATCCTCATGCCGCCCCCTCCTCGCTTGCCGCCTTATCCAGCTTTGCGTTTCGGGCGTACATCAACAGATCCGCGCCCACCATGATAAAGTTCAGAACATAGAAGAACAGAACGTACCATTTCTGTCCGATCTGCGCCATATACGCGTCGCTGACGAGCTTGGACGTGATCCCCGCGATGTAACCGAAGAAGATCAAGAGCAAAAACGCCAGACTTTTTCCCTTCGTGGTTCTTGCCTTATACGATTTGATGACATTGAGCGGCCACGACGCGCCAAAGCTGACGATCATGATGACCTCCAAAATCTCTGCCATACCCTTCCCACCTTTCCTTTTGATGATCCCATTATATCACAAGACGGAGGCTTTTGCAAGAGGGAGATAAAAATGCGAGGGGGGCATATGCGATCGAGTTGGTTGGCGGTCTGTGGGATTTTCCGCCTGCGGCTCTGGCTTTCTAATGCTTTCATAAATTGCAAATTTCGTAGCTCTTCGCCGACCACAGAGCAGTCAGCGAAGAGCTGACCGTAGAGCAGTCAGCGAAGAGCTGACCGTAGATTCCAGATTTCGCATATATGATTCCATGTATACGAAATCTGGGTTGCCTGTTTCGTCAACAGGCAACTTTATTATTTCTTCACCAATTGAATCTTTATTTGCCATATCGCTGTATGCATATTTTTTACATATTGTACGAATTATCGTTGCAATAAAATAACCATTATAAAGATTCAAGTTAGGATTATATAACAAAATTATTGAACTGCCTGCACCACCTCTGCCAAGAAAATCGTGCTCTTGATAAAAACTGCTTCCGTCGATCGGGCTGACTGTTATACAATTTCCCGCATCCAAAGTTTCATTCTTTTTAGGCTCTAAGTATTTTAATACACCGTTATTAAAGTTGCCTGATGCAACAAAAGGAACACTACCATCACTATAATTAGCTTGGCTACGAGCAGAAGGTCTTTGGAGAGTAAATATGTCTTTAATAACAAATTCTTTCCATTGATTTGTGTCAATCTGTTTCATTATTTACTCCCTTTCCTTTTAGAGTAATTGTTACATCACTCTCTTTCGAAGATATTTCGCTATCATACATGACCTTTTTTACTAAGGTATCACTGAATTCTTTCACATCAATTCCTTGTTTGAACATCAAATAATCCATCATGGTTTTTATGAAATCTTCTTCAAAAATCTCAAATGCTTTTTCAGGCATTTGATAGCTCAGATGTTCGGACGGTTTTATCCATTGAATTGTATCGTGCCCGGATTGCTTACGAATAAGATCAATCCAATCGTCCTCAATAGCCTGCCATTTATCGCGGATATCTTGTCTGCCTTGGTTTTTTACGGTTTCAAGACCATCATCCTCAATATAACAAGCAAAAATATCTTTCGTTCCGTGCGGTACACCGGCTTGGAATATAAAAATGGATGTAGTTACACCTTCAGAAAATACCTTTTCAGGCAATTTAATAATCTTTTTAAGGGTGCTATGCCTAAGAAGTTTAGGACCACGGCTATCTTTTTCTAATTTTTTGTCGGGCAAAATAAAGGCACATTCAGTACCTTTGGGAACACTTTTTAATACGTTGTCAACGATAGTCAAACATCCATATTTAGACTCAAAAGGTGGATTCATCAATACCTTCGTTATGCTTTTTGATTTTATCCAATCGCAAGCTTCTTGTGTTCTACTGTCTAATTGTTCCAAATTTGTTTTACCGTCTTTGTGTATTAGCATATTTGCACATGCCAATGCAAAAATTTCACGGTCAAATTCAATTCCGTAAAGCTGAATATCTTTGATAGTAGTTGCTTTCTTGGTTTTTATACCGCCTGCTTCTTTGATCATATTACACATAGCCTTTACAAGAAAGGCACCCGATCCGCAGGCCGCATCCAAAACTCGATCATCCTTATCGACATCTATCAAACGATACATAAAAGAGGTAATGTGATCGGGAGTGAAAACTTGTCCGCTATCAGACTTCTTCTTATAGCGATTAAATTCGTTGAAGAAGATACCCATTACATCTTCGCCGTTCCAATAATCAGAATTTACACAATCGGAAATTTCCGAAATCCAAGCGATAAAATTATCGATAGCATCCTGATTGGTGGTATTGTTCATTTTTATTTCAGAATAAACCTCAATCAACAAATCAAGTTTAAGATTTTGTTTTCTGCTTTCTTCCAAAGATTTTGAAAGAGTGCTCAAAATCGAATTTTTCATCAAAGTGAAGTTCATGCCTTTAACTAACAAAGCTCCGTAGCGTTTACCGACCAAGGCACAAGCAGTAAAAATCATTCGATGATATAAGTTTTTAATACCAAAATCAATGTGAAGGCAATCGTTAATGCGTTTTGTGAGTGCATATATCTGTTGTTTATCGATTGTGTTTTTAGTGAATAAAGACAGATAATATGATTTGTCCTGTAGTATAGGGGCTGTGTTTTCCGCTTCGATATTATCAAGAAACACTCTTAGATCATTTCCGTTATATAGAATGCCTACAACATGCTTATACTGCGTCAATGCAATTTTGCAGTTTTTAATTATTTCCTTTTCCCATTTTTTTAGAGAAATATCCTCAGACTCGGACTTGGTTTCCAAAATAATAGCAGGTATCCCTTTATCATCAGGAAGATACCAACCGTCAGGTTTATCAATAACCCCTTTGAATCCTAATTGATTAAATGTTGTTATTTGTCCTGTTCCTTGCTTTACCTTAGGCTCTGATTTGTCAAATCCAAGAATTACTTTTGCGCTGTCGCGAACCTCATCCTCGGTTCTATATGTCAATTTGTTGGCCATTGTTTTTCTCCTTTAAATCCTTTGCGAGTATTTCAGTCAAATACTGATTAACGCTATATCCGCGTTCTTCTTTTTTTCTTTCGTGTATCAGTTCCATCATTTGCTCATAAAGCTCGGGCGGGAGCCGCAAGGGAATCGGTACTTTTTGTTTTGTCGGGGTATCTGACTTATTCACAAACCCACCTCCATTTTGATATCATAATATCTTGATACTATGATATCATATAAGAAGAATTTTGTCAAGAAATTTCAACAAAAAAGTTGTCGGGATTATTTCCTTACAATCGCAAGTTGGACTCCTTGCTTTATGGGTTATCGCTTCGCGCCAGTCGCCGTCGCGGGTCGTTTTGTTCGCAAAGCACAGCTTCGCTCCAAAACTCGCGCTTTGGGCGACACCGCTCGGAAAAATGCCACACCGTGGCGTTTTTCCTTCGCTAACCCAACGAGCTACGCTCGCCGGTCGCAGAACCCGAGGGTCTCGCGGCGCAAGCCGCGACTCCGCAGACAAAAAAGAACAGACACCCGATTGGGTGTCTGTTCTTTTTCTTGGAAGCATATCGGCATATGAGAGTGACGATGACGGAAGGAGCTGGAGCTATCTTTCGAGTGTCAGATTTCCCGATAGCGATATCTATCAGAACCTTCACGAGCCCAAGTCGGAGGCCAAGCGGTCTTAGGAAGACAAAAGCTCCTGACA
>JAZSKO010000222.1:0-1573 GCA_045534875.1 Eubacteriales bacterium
CGAGCGCATCCGAGCCTACTTGTGGCGCGGCTATAGTTTGCGAGCGTTGTGACTTGATCTTAGAGGATGCTACTTGGGATCACACCGTTGATTGGAGTCAAGCCGAAGAGGCTCGCGAAGCAACGCCTGAGAAGCCCGGCATCTTGGAGTGTGCTTGCTCGGTTTGTGGGCAGACGGTGGAAAAGTACGTGCAATACGTTGCGCCCCAAGAGGATGATCCTACCGACGACCCTGTGGATGACCCTGCAGATGATCCCGTAGATGATCCTACCGATGATCCCGTAGATGATCCTGCAGATGACCCTGCGGATGACCCTGCAGATGACCCCGCGGATGACCCTGCGGATGGTGGCGCGAAGGATCACTCTGCTTGCAAGGCAAGCGGATGGAAGAAGTTCTGGAATGCGATCGCTAACTTCTTCCGCCGACTCTTCGGTTCTGCCGAGGTTTGCGTTTGCGGAGAAGCTCTGCCTGCGAAGAAATCCTAACGCGAAAAACAAATACGAGTTATTGGCGTGATGCTTACAAAGCATCACGCCAATTTTTACGGAGGAGACAGACTGTTTTTTGCCGTGTCTCGTAGAAGCGTTAGAAACACCGCCATTTGTAACCTAAAAAAAGACCCCAACGCCGCAGGGCGTTGGGGTAAAAATATGGATTTTTAAATGTTATGCGTACACGGTGACGCGGATCATGCCCTCGATGGCGGAGAACTTCTCCTCAAAATGGGAGGGAACGGCACAGCCAAGCTCCACGATGGTGTAGGCATAGTCGCCGCGCGAGCCGTTGGACATGTTGTCAATGTTGATGCTCTCCTCGGAAATCACCGAGGTGATCCGGTTGAGAATATTGGGAATATTCTTGTGCACCAGGCAGACGCGTGCGGCACCCGTGTGAGGGATGGAGACGTTCGGGAAGTTCACGCTGTTGCGGATGTTACCGCAAGCGAGGAACTCGTCCAGCTCGTGGGCAGCCATAATGGCACAGTTGTCCTCGGACTCGAAGGTGGAAGCACCCAGATGGGGGATGTTTACGATGCCGGGAACCCCGATGGTGGCGGGGGTGGGGAAATCGGTGACGTAGGATGCCACCTTGCCCGAAGCGAGGGCTGCCTTCATGTCCTCGGCGTTCACCAGGTCGGCGCGCGCCAGGTTGATGATGCGGACACCGTCCTTCATCATGGCGAGGGTCTTTTCGTTGATCATGCCCTTGGTGGTTTCGGTGGCGGGCACGTGGAGGGTGATGTAGTCTGCCTTGGCATAGATCTCGTCATAGCTTGCCGCCTTCTCGATAGAGCGAGAGAGGCTCCATGCGGCGTTGACGGTGATGTAGGGGTCACAGCCCACGACCTTCATACCGAGGTGAGTGGCGGTGTTGGCAACCATGCCGCCAATGGCACCGAGACCAATGACGCCCAGAGTCTTGCCTGCCAGCTCGTGACCGACGTACGCGCCCTTGCCCTTTTCCACCGCTTTGGCGGCGTCGGGGTCGTCCTTCAGGGTCTTCGCCCATTCGATGCCGCCTGCCACGTCGCGTGCCGCCATCACCAAAGTCGGATCGTAGCCATGTCGTT
>JAZSKO010000043.1:0-4246 GCA_045534875.1 Eubacteriales bacterium
GCCGCACTCGGGACAGAACTTACCCGTACAGGATGCGCCGCAGGCGCAGATCCAGCTACCGCTCTGGGCAGGCTTGGGACTGCCGCACTCGGAGCAGAATTTGCCCGTGTTTTCCTTGCCGCACGCGCAGACCCATCCCCCAACGGGGGCAGGCTTGGGATTGCCGCACTCCGAGCAGAACTTACCCGTGCTTGCATGACCGCACTTGCAGATCCACTCGTCGGCGGCAGGTCTTGCGGCCTGCTCTCGCTGGATCTGGGCTTGGTTTGCCGCCGACGCCGACGCCATAAAGCCGCCACCTGCGTTCATGCCCATGCCGACGCCCATAAAGGCCTGTGCGCTGCCTCCTGCGTTGCTTCCCGCGTTTTCAATGCCGCGCGCGACCGCTCCCTGCACGTAGCCCTCGCGAATGGTGGCGTCGCCCAGCATCGCGCCTTGGTTGCGCATATTGATGAGCTTCTGCGATTGCTCATCATAGGTGATGCCCATGATACCCACGGCCTGCACCTCAAAGCCTCTCATCGCCTTCCAGCTCTCATCCAACGCCGTTGTCATGTACTTGGAGAGCGTGGGCGCCTTGGAGGCGATCTGCGAGATGCGGATGCCGTCCACCGACATTTGGTTCAGGGTCGCTTGGAACGCCTCCAAGAACTCGGCCAGATATTGCTCGTTGATCTCGTTGATATCCACTCTTGCCGCGTTCTTCGGGATGACCTCGGTATAGAAGCGGATGGGATCGGTGATCTTGATGGAATAGGTGCCGTGGGCGCGCAGGAAGAGCTCGCTGTTATAGAAATTATCAAAATAGTTCACGGGCGCGGGCGTGCCGAAGCGAAGCCCCTTGATCTCTTGCAGGTTGATGAAGAAGACCTGCTGCTTGGTGGAGGGGGTTCCCCCGAATTTGACGCGCGTGAAGGATTGGCGCAGAGCCTCTCCGAACTGTCCGTTGAACAGGGACGGCTCGGTGCCGTTCTGCACGGTGTAGTAGCCCTCCTCGGCGGTGTAGTCCACGATCCTGCCACCGTCCACCAGCATCATGAACTGGTTGGGGTAGACGTGGATCACCGAGCCGTCGGAGATGATGTCCGAATTTCCTCGGCGGTTGTTGTTTCGCTTATCGGTGCGAACCTTCACGCCCTTGGTAAAGACGGTGGTGCCGTCCATATTGTCGGCCTCCAAGACCTCCTGCCATTGATCGGCCAGCGTTCCGCCAACCGCATTGAAAAATGCCTTAATAATTCCCATGCTCGTTCTCCTTTTATTGATATCGTGGTATCGTTTTTTTCGTGTTTGGAACGAAAAAAGCCCCCTTCGGGGGGCTTTTTCTGTATAGACCCCACCGAGCCGTGTAATCGGGAAAGGAAAACCCTGTTTTGCCAGGGCGGTGTCCTCCTTGCGGCTTTACTGCTCCCAACGTCCGCATCAGGCCGAGACAAGTCAATCGGCATCCTGATACGGGAGGTCTGCAAACCACCGTCGAATTCAGACTCCTTTTTTCATTTGTGGGTTTTTATCACCGATTATCACGCACTAAGCAGGAAAGGTTCTCTTTTTTTCGGGACTCACTCTTCCCCGTCGTAGTCGATCTCCTCGGAGAAAAGATTGTCGAAGTAGGAGGCAACCGTTTCAAACTCGTCGTCGTCCTCCAAGGAAACCAGCATTTCCTCGTCGCCCTCCATCTCGCCCTTGAGAATGACGTACTCGCAGAAGCCGTCCTCGGGCTCAACCGAATCCTCGGCGGGGATCATGGCATAGTAGGTGGTCCCCTCCATCTCTGCCTTGCCGATCAGCTCAAACTCCAGCTCCTGTCCTTCGTCGTCGACCAGCGTAAAAAATTCGCGTTCGTTCAAATTCTCATCCATGTCAAACACGTCGTCCTTTCTGTTTTGTCGGGGATCCTGACCGTCAAACGGTCTTGCATTTTCTCCCCTGTCTCTGTTCCTATTTTACACGATAGAAGCCCTTTTGTCAAGTGCTTTTTCTCTTTTTACCTAAATTTGTGCACCGAAGTCCAACAGCTCCGAGAGGATCGAATTGCTCACGAGCATCCCCTTTGGGGTGAAGGCAAGGCTCTCTCCCTTTCGTTTGACGAAGCCTCCCTCGCAGTAGCGGGAGAGTCCCGTCTCAAATCTCTCCCTTGCCGCCTCTCCGAATCGCGCGGCGAGGATATCCATATCCAAGCCTTGACAGAGCCGCATCCGAAGCATGACATACTCCTCCAAGCGCTCCTCTTGCGAGATGCGCGCCTCGCCCTCTCGGATCGGTCGCTTTTCCAGATATTCGCTCACGGCTCTCTTGTTTCCCCACCGCACGCCTCCGAAATCCGAATGGGCGGCAGGGCCGAGACCGAGGTATTCCTCGCAATTCCAATATTTGAGGTTGTGTCGCGACTCGTAGCCATCCTCGGCGAAGTTGCTGATCTCATACTGGTGCAGTCCGTGTCTCTCCGCTGTCTCCAACAGAAGCAGATAGAGATCGGTCGTGCCGTCCTCATCGGGAAGGTCAAGCCCTCCCTCGCCGACCCTTCCAAAGGGGGTGTTGGGCTCGATCGAGAGCGTGTAGGCCGACAGATGCTTGGGGGAGAGCGACAAGACCGCATCCATCGTTTGTTGCAGGCTGTTCATGGTTTGATGGGGGATGCCAAGCATCAGATCCACGCTCAAATTGGAAAAGCCCGCCGTCGTGGCCGCCTCCCAAAGAAGCTGCACGTCGCGCCACGAATGCTTTCGTCCCAAGGCACGAAGTTCCCCCTCCACGGCGCTCTGCACGCCGATGCTCAAACGGGTATAGCCCGCCCTCCGCATTTCACACAACTTCTCTCGGTCGGCCGTGGCAGGGTTGCACTCGGCCGTGATCTCGGCGTTCCGATCCACCCGATAGAAGCGCTGCACCGTCTCCAAGATCCGCGCAAGCGACGCGGATGGCAGAAGCGTGGGGGTGCCGCCTCCGAGATAGACCGTGTCCACCGTGTATTCGCGAGCGGCGTGGGCGTTTGCTTGCAGATCCTCGCAGAGACGGTCAACGTACGCTTGCATCGCCTCCGCATCGGGTCTCGGTATCGAATAAAAGTCGCAGTATCCGCATTTGCTTTTGCAAAAGGGAATGTGCAGGTATAGTCCCAACGGCTTCATATTGCTCTCCTGACACAAACGGGAGACCGTTTCCGATCCCCCGTTTTTATTTTTAATACATGTCGGTTTTTGGAATCGCGATCAAAAAGTACGGGAACGTCACACCCGCCACGACGCAGGCCGCCATAAACGCAACGGCAACGCCCCCAATTAAAAAGCTGAGAGTCGGGAAAAACAAAAACAATCCCAGAATGAACGGAATAACAGCCCCCGTTCCCATAAGATTGAGGGAAAAGCGGATCGGGTATAAGCTGATCCCGGCAACGAATAAAAAGACCTGAACGGCGACCCCTCTCCACCAGATCAGTTGGGAGAGTACACTCAAAGCAAAATAACCAAGAAGCAGTGCGACCCCAAAGCCCCACTCATCTCGGATCATAAACACCATCGCCACGATCATGGCGATCACACCAAAGACCAATCCCGTGATGTATCTTCCCTTAGCCATATCTGTCTCCTTTAAAAGGTCGGTTTTCACAGTATCATTATAGCATAACGCACGCAGGGTTGTCAAGAAGTCCCCTCGAAAAATGAAAATATTTTTCGTTTTCTCTTTCCTTTTTTCCGAGAATATGGTATACTTATTTTAAGAACCAACGAAGGAGCGTGAACCACATGAAGCTGATCCATTGCGCGGATCTGCACTTGGATTCTCCCATGGAATCCAACCTCCCCACCGACAAGGCGAGGGAGCGCAGAAGTGAGATCCTTTCCACCTTCTCCGATCTTTTGGAGCTGGCCGATACAAACGGCGCCGACGGTATCCTGATCGCGGGCGATCTCTTTGATTCCTCGCGTACCACGAAAAAGACCGAGCGGTACGTTCTTGATCTGATCCGCCGCCATCCCGAACTTTCCTTCTTCTATCTGGCGGGAAACCACGACAGCGGAAGCCGCCTGCTTTCCTGTGAGGAGCGTCCTGAAAATCTCTTTACCTTTGGCGAGAGCTGGACCTCCTACTACATCGGAGACGTGACGGTGGTGGGAAGCGAAAAGCCCGACCCCGCGCTCTTGGATCTGCCTGCCGATCGGATCAATATTCTTTTGCTCCACGGGCAGACCAGAGACGGCCACACCGCCGAGGGGAAGTCGGAGGCCAAGCGGTCTTAGGAAGA
>JAZSKO010000261.1:0-10865 GCA_045534875.1 Eubacteriales bacterium
TATACGCGCCGGCACCCATGGGGATCTTGACGTTTCTGGGGGACTGGATGACATCCTTCATGAAATCGAAGGAAGCGAAATCCACGCCGAACTTATTGGCGGCGATATCCACGGTGTAGCCCTCTGCGTAGTAGTGCTGAGGAGCGACAGCGAAGGCGAAGTTCCAGATCGCCTTGGGATCAACGCCGTTGATCGTGATCTGCAACACGTCGTGCTCTTGGCTGTTGGTGGGGGTTCCGTCGGCATTGTGGGTCTTTGCAACGGTGTAGGTGCCGTTCTTCGCGGTGACCTGATCCACTTCCCCCGTGTGACCGAGCGAAACGATACCCTTAATGTTCGGAACGGTAAGCTGACCGTCCTGAATGTTGGCGTGGAGGAGGACCTCCTTGGCCTTGGTGGTGAAATCGGTGAGCATCTTCTGCGCCGTTGCCCAGTATTGCAGGATCATGTGCAGCTCTTGGGAGATCTTGGAATCGTATACGTACTGGATCGCCGACTCCTTGTCCTTGACGACGTCGGTGCTGTACAGACGGTTCACCTCGGTGATCTGCGACTTGATGTCCTTGTTGTTCTCGTCCTTGGCGTATTTCAGCTCGACGTAGCCCTCGGCATACATGAAGGAGGTCACCTCGTCGAACTCACCCGTGGACTTGTAGGGATCCTCAACGTAGGCCTCCTTGGCGCTGGCGTAGTCGGTCTCCAGCTCCTCACGGAACAGCTTGAGAGCCTGCTCATAGTCAGCCAAGAGGTTTGCGGTGGTCACGGTGGAGGGCTCGTTGGAGATCGCAGACGTGTAGCCGCTGGAAAGCGAGTGGTTATTGATGGCCTGCTTCATGGTCTCGTAGTCGGCATCGTAGTTGCCCGAGGGCAGCTCTCCCACGCGCTTGAACAGGTTGATCAGCTCATCCATGCGCGCCTTGGCTCTTGCGTTTGCCGTCTCGGTGATCGCCTCATCCACGTTGCTTCCCTCCGCGCTGAGCGTCTGACCGCGGTAGTTCTGCAAGCCGACGATATCGGTGGAGTACATGGTGGAGGAGCCCGAGTAGGCGGGATCGAGGTAGACGTAGAGATTGAAGATAACGTCATTCATGGTCAGCGGCTTGCCGTCCGAGAAGGTGATGCCGTTCTTCAACACGAAGATGTACTTGGTGGTGTCGGTGGTGGGATCGTAGACGATGTCGTAATCCTTGACCACAACGGCCTCACCGTCACCGCAGGCGACCGTGACCTCACCGTTCTCATAGCCCGTGGTGATCATGCCGATCTGGGTCATGGAAACGATGGTGGAGTCGGCTCCGGTGGTCGAATAGAAGGGATTGAACAGTCCGTCCAGATCCTCGGTCATGATGACCAGAGCATCCGGCTTTGTGCCTTGGTTCTTGTTGCACGAGCCACAAGAGGAAAATGCCAAGAGGCAAGTCACCATGCACAAGAGAAGTGCGAGAATTCTTACGTGTTTCTTCATTTCTTATATCCTCCTTATTGATGAACCGTTTTGAACGCTCAGCTTCCGAAATCGACGGTGACGAGACCGTTCTCGACCGTGATTTGGAGCTTTTCGGGATCGTTGTTGATCGCCTCGCAGGTGATGCCCGACAGATCCATGTCCTCACGCGCGCCCGATCCTGCGAGCAGGCCGATGAGATAGTGGCTGTTGGGATAGATGTCTGCGTCGATCCGAAGCGTACCCGTGATGGATACTTGATTCAGGGTCGCCTCGGCTGCGATCTTGCCCGCCAAAAGACCGAAGAAGGAATCTCCCTCGATGCGCGAGCCCTTTTCCATGGTGTAGGTGATGTTCTCAAACCGAACGTCGTCCAAGACGGCGGCGCTTCCCAAGGAGCCGAACAGGCCTCCCGTGATCTGCGAAATATCGCCCTGCTTGACCGATACGTTGGAAATGGTGTGTCCGTTTCCGAGGATGGTTCCCTTGAACTCACCCTTGGTAAGTGCCATGGGCCAGATCTCGTTTGCAAAATCCAGATCGGCCGCTAAGATGTAGTTTCCACTGAGCGATGCGTGCTTATAGATCTGCTCGGCTTGGGTGATGCGAAGCCACGTTCCATCCATCCACGTGGTGTAGACAGCGATCTTCGACGTGGTGGCAATTCCCCGCTCATAGTCGATCCCGCCTGCGAGCGAGGATTCGATCGGGGTTTGCAGGTCGGCATCCATATAGGCGGCCTCAAAGGTCTTTCCGCTGAGCTTGGGAAATTTCTTCATGTTCATCTCGCCTGTTTTCTCATTCCAGGACGGGACATCCAGCGACAGGGTCTGCACCGAGTCGATCAGGGTGGGGGCTTCCCCATCCTTCACCTCGTACACGTCAAAGGTGAAATAGGGTACCCACGCCGCATACAGCGTCAGGACATTTTCCTCAGAGGTGTAGCTTCCGTTGGGATCGACCTCCAAGCGATCGGTGGCAAAATCCCATCTTCCGGAGTAAACGTAGCCCTGCGGCTTGCCCGAGGTTGCCGTCAGCTCTCCGTTTTCATCCAAGGGCTGTCCATCTTCGCTCACGCGAAGGGCGCGCTCGGTGTACCAGCCGGCGAGATAGTAGCCGGTCTTGGTGACCTCGAAGGCGGTATCCTTTCGGTGGGCATCGTTTGGCTCAAGCAGAGCAAGCTCGACCAAGCCGTTTGCGTTGGGGGTCTTGTTCTCTAAGCTGAACACGTCCACCACATACACATTGTTTGTTCCTGCAAACATGCCGCCGTTGGCGTCAAAGCGAACGCTCACCCGATAGCCGTCCTCATCGAGGGAAGCGTAGGGCGGCTCCCACTTGGCGCAGGCGCTCACAAGGAGCGCCAGCGCCACGAGAAGCAGCGTTTGCATCAATCGTTTCATCAATCGTTTCATTTGTTTTCCTCCGACTCATCGGCAGTCGTCGTTTCTTCGGTCGTTTCTTCGGTCGCTTCTTCGGTCGTTTCCTCGGTTACTTCCTCGGTTGCTTCTTCGGTCACTTCTTCGGTCGTTTCCTCCGTAATTTCCTCGGCCGTTTCCTCGGTGATCTCCTCCTGCTTTCTTCCTTTCTTAAAATACAGGATGCCAAAGATCACAGCCGTTGCCGTAGCGGCTCCCAAGAGAACGCCCAGAATAATGTAGAGAACGGTATGGATCGAGATGCCCTTCTCCTCCTCAACAGCCGGCGGCTGCTCAGGCTCGGGCTGATTGTCTGCGTTCATGAATTCCAGATCGGTAATTCTCTTTTCTGCCTTGGTGAGCTTTGCGTAGTTGGTGACGAGCGAGCGTTGCACCAGCGAGGAGATCTGATCGTAGGCCTCTCTTGCCGCCACGACCAACGCCTTATCCGAAAGGTTCACGACCTCGGGCAGACGGTTGATGGCCGCGATGGCTGCCAAGGTGGTCTCGTCGGCCGCCGCCGTTCCCGCCACCGTGGTGGCGAAGTATTGATCCAAAATGAAGGAATCGTAGTAGAGTCCGTTCGAGGGGCAGACCATGACCAGCGTGTTGTCAATGTGTCCGACGTAATCCACAAAATTTGCTCCGTAATAGACGTTACTTGGCAGATCCGAAATGTTCCACATGAAGTACGGCACGATGCCAAGTCCCGTCTTTTCCACCATCGTCTTTCCATCGGGGAGGTAGAGGCTATACGTTCCCGTTGCAGGATAATGGTCGCCGCTTCCGAAGTACGAAAGGTCAAACAGCTCCTCTAAGATCGGCGCCTTGTAGGAGGCGAAGGAGACCATGACGAGCTTCTCGCATCCATAGAAGGCCTTGTGTCCGATGGCTTTCAGCGATTGCGGCAGGATGACCTTGACTACGCTTGTGCCTGCCATGGCCATGTCGCTGATGCGAACCGTTCCCTCTGCTACGGTGACGGTATCGGTGTCGCCCGTGTAGCAGATCATTTCCAGACCGTTGGGAACGATGCGGTAGAGATGTCCGTCGATGACCTTGATGTGGTCGCCGAGATCAAAGGTGTTGATCTCCTTGGTGTAATCCTTTCCGTTGAAGGATTCCGTGACGGTGGTATGGAAGGGCCGGATGCGGCAGAGCGCGAAGGGATTGTCTCCCACGTACTCGAGCTTCTCGCCAAGCGTCAGGGCAAGATCGGTGAGGCTTTCCTTGAGGAAGGCGTGCGTTCCGATTGAAACAGCGCCTGTAAGATCTGCCTCGATGACGGCGGTATAGGCAAAGCAGTAATCGCCCAGCTCACGCACCGCCTGCATATCGCCCACGGTACGCAACACGGAGCAGTAGGCAAACGCGCCCTCGCCCAACGTAGAACCGTTCGGGTTCAGCTTGACCTCGCGCAACGCGATATTCTCGGCAAAGGCGTAGCTCTCCACCTCTGTGGCAGACGAAAGATCTGCGACCGTCAGCGCCGTCTGATAGAAGGCGTTGGAGCCGACACTCTCCACAGCCGAGAGATCCACGGTGGTGAGTGCCTTGCAATACTGGAAGGCGCGTGCAGGGATGATCTTCAAGTCATCACTCAGCGCAACACTTGCGAGCTTTTCGCAGTAGGCGAATGCGCTCTCGCCAAGGGTGGTTACCTTGGAGAGGTCTGCACTCTCCAAGAGAGCGGCGTAGTAGCGGAAGATGTAGTCGCCGTTGGCGTCGATCTTCGGCGTGGTGTAACCACTGTTGGTAAACTCATTGAGAACCACTCTCGAGAAGGCCTCGCGTCCGATGGACGTAGCCTTGGAGAGGTCGATCTCCTTCAAAGACGCGGCGTTGTAGAATGCTCGATCGCCGATCTCGGCATCGCGGCCGAGCGTCACGCTCACGAGCTTGGATGCGCCGTAGAACGCGCCGTTGCCGATCGAAACGCCATCGCCGATGGTGAGCGAGGTGAGCGGAGAGGTGAGGGTGTAGTAGTACACCGAGCTACCGTTCTCCTTATAATAGGACTCCTCATAGTTCGAGAAGATATCCAAGCGGAAGGCGTTTGCCCCCAGCTTGACGTTGTTTCCGATCACAACGGTCGCAAGAGCCTTGCACTCACGGAAGGCGCTCTCACCCACGATCATGCCATCGGGGATGGTGACCGAGGCGATCTGCGTTTCGGCAAAGGCATACGCGCCGATCGAGGTGACGCCGCCAAGCGACGGCATTTCGGTGAGTCTCGTTTGATAGAAGGCGTATGCGCCGATCGACGAAAGCTCTCCGAGGGTGACCGACGACAGGCGTCGGCATCCTGCAAAGGCGTAGTTCCCAAGCGTCGTGACACCGGGAAGCTCCACCGAAGTGATCTTGGTGCAACCCGAGAAGGCTCCGTTTGCCACCGTTTGGACGGTGGTTCCCTCGATCCGGAACACACCCTCCACAGCGGGAGCGACCAGAAGGAGCTCTTTGCCGTCGGCACTCAACAGGTAGGGCTTATTCTGTTGCGGATAGAAGGTGGTGTTGCCCTCCTGCACCGTAAAGCCGTTCAGATCGGTTCCACGGAAGGCGTACTCGCCGACCACCGCCACGTCACGTCCCAGCGTGATCGAGGAAAGACTTGTGCATCCGTCGAAGGTGTAAGCGGGAATGACTGCGGTGTTCAGTACCATACCTTCCAGAGCGGCGCATCCTTGGAACGCGCCCCGTCCCAGCTTGATCTTGTCGATCTGAATGGTGACGGTCTTCAAATTCTTATCTCCCGCGAAGGCATAGGCTCCCACGGAGGTGGTGGATTCCGAAAGCACCACGCCTTGGAGCTTTTCGTTGCCTGCAAAGGCGTAATCAGCCAGAGCCACTGCCGAATCCAGCGAGATCGTGCCGCTAAGGGCGCATCCTTGGAAGGCGCTTTGGTTGATGAACTTCACGTTCTCGATTCCCACCACGGTTTTCAGCTCGGAGCAACCGTAGAAGGCGCCTTGGTCGATCTGCACCAGGGTGGAAGGAAGCGTGACCTTGGTCAGCGCCGTGAGGTTTGCGAAGGCGTACGGCCCGATCTTTTCCACACCCTCGGGAATGATGACCTCCTCGATGGTGTCATCACCCAAGAACCAGATCTTGGTGTAGCCGGGGTTCTCCTCCGAGATCTCCTCGCCCTCCTCCTTCGGGATATAGTCGAAGTTGGAGAAGGCGTACTGTCCGATCTCGGTGATGGCAAGCGAGGTGGGGATATGCACCCGTCCGCCGTTTCCGAAGTAGTGCGTCAGCGACGGGCCTGTGGTGATGTAGGGATCCTCCACCGTGATGTTCACGGTCTTGGAATAGTAGGTAGACTTTCCGTCCATCATCACGCGCACCGTGATCGAGGCAAGTCCCTCCTCCACGGCGGTGATGATACCGTTTTGATCGACCTTGACGATCTTGTCGTTGCTCGATTCAAAGACCACCTCGGTGTCATCCGGGAAGTACATATCGAGCTGGTAGCGCAGCATGACCGACTCGGAGGGATACATGGTGAGCGCGTAGCGATCTCCCACGAACTTCATTTCGTCTCCGGTCGAGCCGATCTTCCGATCCGCGGAATCCATCTGATAGTAGGCCTTCAAGGTCTGATATCCGACGAGGTAGAAGGAATCGGTGACGGGCTTATCGTATTTCTTATAGCCCTCGTCTCCTTCGCCAAGAACGGTCAGGGGGAAGGTCGCGATCTTCTTACTGATGGGATCGCGCGCGATGATGCGCGTGGTTCCCTTGGACACGGCGATGATCTTGTTGTTCACCACGCGCGCCACGTCGAGGTTGGAGGACGCATACTCCAAAAGCTGCGGCCACTGCTCGCCGGGATAGACCAGAGGATTCAGGGTGTAGACCTCGTTGGGGCTGAGGGTCAGACCGTTCTCTGCCTCGGCAAAGTAGAAGTCCTCAAAATCCGAGGGGAGCGCGATCTCGTAGGTCGCTTGGTTGAGGGCGTAGTCGTAGCAGCAGACGGTAAAGGTGTTCTTATGCACCGATCCCTCGCGGATGCGATCCACGAAATCCGTCAGCTCATAGGTGACGTAGGTGGTGGAGTTGAAGCTCGAATACACGGGGGTGAGGTACTGGTCGAAGGAGTTGAGGACGTAGCCATCCGCTCCCATGCCAACGAATCCGGTCTGCAACGCCATGGCGTAGTGGTTATCGTAAACCGCCATCTTGGCGAACAGGCGGGTCTTCTTCTCGGACTTATCGTACTCGGTGTAGAACTCGCAATCGGTGATGACCGGCGCCTCGAAGTCCACGGTGAGCGGGAATGAGAAGGTATTGGAGAGGTTGGTGCTCGCACCGTCGTTGTCGTAATCAAGGTAGCCCTTGAGGGTGACGGTGTATTTCGCGTTGTTTTTCAGGTTATGCTCGAAGGCGTCGAACTCGATCTCCACGTTTGCGGGGTGGATCGAGCCGCCGTCGCCGTAGGACTTGCGAACATCATCCTCCACGCGCTCAAAGATCACCTCGCCTGTGGAGTCGTCGGTGATGGTGATGACGATGCGCTCGGCGTTTCGCAGAAGTCCCGCCCACACGAAGCGCAACGAGCGGATCGAGCCTGTCTGGTTGGAGAGCGCGATGTAGTTCCGATCGGCCGCGATGAGCTTATTCGCAGGGTTTTGCAGGAAGTAGTAGGAGCCGAGGTAGCTGACGTAGTCGTCCTCGATCCCTCCGATGGGACGCGTGGCGTAGGCATCGGGAAGGGTCTTGTCCTCAAGGTCGATCGCGTCGTCCAGCTCGTCTCGGTTGGTTGCGAAGTAGTCGAGGTCGAACAGGGGGGCAACGGTCCAGTCACCGTAGAAGGCGAGGTACGGAACGCTCAGATCCACACCACTCGCGTCGGTGTTCTCGAAGACGAGGAAGCCCTCCACGTACATACCGTTTGCGAAGGATGCGTCGAGGTAGCTCTTATCGGCATCGCTGAGGGTGACGGTGACCGTCATCTCGGCGGTGGCTCCTGCCTCGACCGTGACGCGCATACCGCTCGCCACGCCGCCCGAGATGGAGGAGATCTCCACTCGCGCGCCATCGAGCATATAGCCCTGCTCGGTGACGGTGGTCTTACCGTCGTTGGTCTTGGTATCGCTGACACCCTCGGTCATGACGTATGCCGACATATCGTAGGTCAGGGCAGCTCCGCCGAAGTTCTGGATCGCCAGCTTCATGGTGTAAACGCCGGTCTTCTGCGGATCGTCTCCCAGCTCGATCTTGGAGCGATCCATCACCGCTCCGCTCTTGCGGTCGTAGGTGAGGATGTAGGCCGAGGTCTTGACCGAATTGCTCATATTGGCAAGTCCCGCGCCCTGCTTACGGACGGCGTAGGGCAAGCCGTTGGTGTTGATGACGATATCCGCCGTGGACATGAGCAGACGGTTGACGAAGGCCGTGACCTCCACAGGGTTCGTTGCCAGATGCGGGTAGGTCTGGATCACGTACTGGCGCAAGAGAGCCGCCGTTCCCGCCATGTTCGGGCAAGCCATGGAGGTACCCGAGATGCGGTCGTAATCCTGTCCGGGAACTGCCGAGAGGATCGAGCCACCGTGCGCGGTGATCTCGGGCTTGATGCCGAGGTCGGGGGTGGGTCCCCAAGAGGAGAAGTCCGACATGAAGGGGCCGGAGGTCTGCGAGCGGCTGAGCTTGATGGTACCGGTCTTGGCGGCCGCCAGCATCTCACCGTCGTCCTGACGGATCGAGCAGACCGGGATCGTGGTGTCTCCCACGTTCATCTTGATCTCGCCCGATACGTTGTTGTAAATGATCACGCCTGCCGCGCCCTTGGCCTGCGCCACGTTTGCCTTTTCCTCAAAGGTGGTGGCGCCTCTGCGCACCAGCACGATCTTGTTTTTCACGTCGATGCCGGTGTAGTCGGCCGAGCGTCCCGCGCCGGGGATGGTGATGTATTCGATCTCCAATTCGGTCTGACCCGCTTGGAAGAACTCGTCAACAAAATGCTTCTCCTCGGAGACGCGGTTGTTGGACTCGGTGAAGTAGATGATTTGGTTATGATAGAGCAGATAGGGCGTTTCGGCTCCGTTGATCGAAGCCACCGACATGGCGGCGGAGTAGGTTCCGGGAGAACCAACGGTCGCGCTGTCGGGATTGGAGGTGAGTCCGAGGTTACCGTTTTTCTCCGAGCCGTAGGTGGAGTTGAAGCTGTTGGAGGCGGCGACCACAAGGCTGATGCCCACCTCGCGGATCTTGTCGTAGACGCCGCTCATGGCTTCCTTATCATTCTCGCGGCTGAATCCGCAGGCCGTACCCAAGGACATATTGATCACGTCCACGCCAAGGTAGACGCAATCGTCGAGCGCCGCGAGGATCCAAGAGGAGCGCGCGGAGGTCTCGACATCCGAAAAGGTCTTCATGATCACGAGCTGCGCGTTCGGCGCAACGCCCGTGATGACCGAATCCTTCCCCGCGATCACGCCTGCCACGTGGGTTCCGTGGTTGCTTTGCAAGGGAAAGACGTCGGAGTCTCCGTCGGCATAGTCGAAGCCGTAGGGGACCTTATCACTGATGTAAACGTCCGAGGCGGTGAGTCCCTCCTCCATACCATAGGCTCTGGTCTTCTCGATCAGGGAGGTGACCTGTGAGAAGGTAAGACCCAGCTTTGCGCGGTCGGCCGAGAAGTTCTCGGTGGAGAAGGCGGTGTGGAAGTAGTCCAGTCCCGTATCGAGGACCGCCACCACCATGCCGGTTCCGTCATAGCCCATCGCACCCAGCTCGGAGCTATCGAAGATACCCGTATCGTAGACGTTGACGTTGTTTTGAATATCACCCTCGACAGTCTCGGTCTCGGCCTTGTTATAGACCTCGCCAACGATGGGGGTTGCCCGATCGCCGACCGTTTTGCAGAGCGCTTCAAAATCGCCTGCCTGAATGATCACCTCAAAGCCGCTGATGACGTTGGAGAAGCGCTTGCCCTCGGTGTAGGAGAGGGAGGAAGACGCCAGATCATCCAGCAACGCCTCGCGACGCGCCTCGGCATCCGCGCGGTGCGCCTCGGCCTCGGCAGTTGCCGCATACTCGGCAAAGGAGAGGCTCGAGCCCGCTTGCAGGTAGGCATCGAGCAGCGCGTTCTCCTTCACCTGCAGGATCACCGAGATCTCGTCGGTGTCCTTGACGGTTTCGGGAAGCGCCATGACCACACTGCTGTTGAGGTATTGGTCGCGGTTCGTTTGGATCTTATCTCCAAACAGGTTGATGGGGGAGGATGCCTCGCCGTCATTGCCCAACAGGAGGGTGAGCCCGAAGGACAACACGGTGGCGATCACCAAGAACCCCGCGATCAGTTTGATTCGTTTTGCTTGCTTCATCATTGGTTCCAAAAGCCTTTCTTGTTGTATGATTTTTGGGACAGGTATCCATTGTCAAGAATATTCCCTTTATTTTATCATATTCAAGAGAGAAATTCAAGGGTTTTTGCAAAATATAAATAAATAATTGTAAACTTTTTTCTTTTCCTTGAAGTTTTTGTCGGTCTCCTATTGATTTTCTTCGGATCATGTGGTATGATGTAAGATGTCGATTTATAACTTCCTCGGAATGTCACAGTTCAAAAAGGAAAGAACAGGAGAACGAACATGAAACAAACCACCAAAGCCCTTGCCCTTTTCATGGCGCTTGCCATGCTTCTGGGCTCCCTCACCATGCTCTTTGGCTGTCAGAACGGCCAAGGCACCACCGGCGAGACCCAGCCTCCCTCGGTAACGACGGATGCCCCCGCCCCCGGCGGCTCCTCCTCGCCTGCCAAGACCACCTATACCGTGAGTGTAAAAACGATCGGCGGCATGGCTCTCTCGGATGTGACCGTGAACATCTACACCGACGAGACTTTGGAGCTGATCCGCAGCTACGCCAAGACCGACAAGAACGGCGTTGCCTCCTTTGAGCTTCCCAGAAGCACCACCTACCGCGTGGTTCTGACGGGTATCCCGAAGGGCTACTCGGTCGCGGAAAGCTACGGCTTCCAAGGTGGCTCCTGCTCGATC
>JAZSKO010000058.1:0-4300 GCA_045534875.1 Eubacteriales bacterium
CCAACGTTGGCAAAAGCACGTTATTCAATAAGGTCATCGGAGAGCGAAAGTCGATCGTGGAGGGCACCCCCGGTGTCACCCGTGGCCGCATTTACGGAGAGACCGAATGGAGAGGCCGCAGCTTCATCCTCATCGACACGGGAGGCATTGAGCCAAAGACCGACGATATCATCCTCTCCCAAATGAAGCGGCAGGCCGAGATGGCCATTGAGACCGCCGACGTGATCGTTTTTTTGTGCGACGTTCGCACGGGTCTGACCGCCGCCGACCGCGACATTGCCGTTATGCTCAAAAAGAGCGGAAAGCCGATCGTCCCCGCCATCAACAAATGCGACAGCGTGGGCAAGCCGCCCATGGAATTCTATGAGTTCTACGAGCTTGGCTTCGACCGTGACCTGATCGAGGTATCGAGCATCCACGGGACAGGCTCGGGCGATATTCTCGACGCCTGCATCGAGGAGCTGGGCGATTGGGATGGCGGCGAGGAAGAGACCGACAGCATCAAGGTGGCCGTGATCGGAAAGCCGAACGCAGGCAAATCCTCGATCATCAACCGCATGATCGGCGAGGAGCGTCTGATCGTGTCGGGCATTGCCGGCACCACGCGCGACGCCGTGGACACCCGTGTGACCAACGAGCACGGAACCTACACCTTCATCGACACCGCCGGCATCCGCCGTCAATCCAAGATCGACGACCGCATCGAGCATTTCAGCGTTCTCCGCGCCCACATGGCGGTCGAGAGAGCCGACGTTTGCCTGCTCATGATCGACGCCTCCGAGGGCATCACCGAGCAGGATGAAAAGATCGCGGGCATCGCGCACGAGGAGGGAAAGGCCACCGTGATCGTGGTCAACAAATGCCATATCATTGAAAAGGACAACCGCACCGTCACAGAATTTCAGAACCGCATCCGTACCGCGCTCGCCTATATGCCCTATGCGCCGATCCTGTTCGTTTCGGCCAAGACGGGGCAGCGCGTGGCCAATCTCTATGAGACCGTGAACGAGGTCTTCCGTCAGGCGACCCAGCGCGTTTCCACGGGTATGCTCAACGATGTCCTCGGCGACGCCATGATCCGCGTCCAGCCCCCGTCCGACAAGGGAAAGCGTCTGAAAATCTATTATATGACGCAGATCTCGGTCGCGCCGCCCACCTTCGTGATCTTCTGCAACAACGCAGAGCTCTTCCATTTTTCCTATCAGCGCTTTATTGAAAACTGTCTGCGCGAGGCCTTCGGCTTCGGCGGCACGCCCATCAAGCTCATCATTCGCATGAAGGGCGAGGAAAAACCGTAAAAATAGGCGATTTTCTTTCGATTTTGTCATAGAAATGAAGGGGGCTTCGTGCTACAATGAAGGGAGAGGGTTATCCCCCCTTCCATTTTAAAAAAGGAGAAAAAACAGATGAGAAGCTACGTAAAGGAATTTGAAAAGCTGGGATTTGGAATGTTCGTGCATTTCGGTCTTTACAGCATGGTCGGGAGAGGCGAATGGATCCGCCACTGCCTGTCGGATGAGGAAAAAGAGAAATATGATGCCCTCCCCGCCAAATTCAAGGTGAGACAGGGCTGGGCGCGCGAGCTTGCGCGTGTTGCGCGTGACGCCGGCTGCAAGTACATCACCCTCACCACCCGTCACCACGACGGATTCTCCCTCTACGATACCTGTGGACTCAACGAGTTCGATGCCCCCCACTCGGCAACCGGACGCGATCTGGTGGCGGAGTTTGTGGAGGCTTGTCGCGAGTTTGGTCTTGTTCCCTTCTTCTATCACACCCTCTTGGATTGGCACGTTCCCTCCTACATCGAGGACTTCCCTGCCTACATCGACTATCTCGTTGCGAGCGTGGAGCTTCTCTGCCGCAATTACGGACCGATCGGCGGTCTTTGGTTCGACGGAATGTGGAACAAACCCGACGCCGATTGGCAGGAGGATCGCCTCTACGGTATGATCCGAAAGTACCAGCCCAACGCTATGATCATCAACAACACGGGGCTCAGCGCGCGCGGACACATCGGCCATCCCGAGCTGGACAGCGTCACCTTTGAAAGAGGGGAATCCACGGCCGTGGACACGCAGGACCGTCCTCGCGCAGGAGAGATGTGCGAGGTGCTCAATGATCACTGGGGTTATGCCGCTGAGGATTTCGACTACAAGCCGCTTCCGAGGCTCCTGCAAAGCCTGTTCAACTGTCGCGGCAACAACTGCAACTTCCTGCTCAACGTCGGTCCTATGCCCAACGGACGTCTTCGTCCCATTGATAAGGCCATGATGCAGGAGATCGGTCGCTGGTTGAAGCCTCTCGACGGTCTGATCTATCGCGCCCGTCGCTCCCCCGTCGAATCCGACGATGCCGTCACCCTCACCGACGGTGACTATCACTACGCCATCATCCCGAACGTTCTCGTCAACGGAAACGCCGACGTGGTGCTGGTGGACGGTGAGCCCAGAACCGTTACCCTCCGCGCAGACGCCCCCATTCGGGACGCCACTTGGCTGGAGGACGGCTCTCCCATCGAGGTGAACCAAAACACCTTCTGCGTCAAGCCCTTCCCCTACGGCATCAGCCGCTATTTCCGCATCGCGCGGTTCCGCATCTGATCGAATCGCGGAGGTCTTGATACCCATTCATTGAAAGGATCGTGAAATCCCATGTTCGTAGATCATGTAACCATATTCGTAAAGGCCGGTGACGGCGGAAACGGCGCGGTGGCCTTCCATCGCGAAAAGTACGTCTCGGCAGGAGGACCGGACGGCGGCGACGGCGGTCGCGGCGGCAATGTGGTGTTCCGCGTTGACCCCGGCTGTAACACGCTTCTCGCCTTCCGCTATAAGCATCGCTTCTCGGCAGAGCGCGGAGGCGACGGAAAGGGCTCGAAGTTCCACGGGGCAAACGGCGCGGATCAGGTGATCCTCGTTCCCCCCGGAACGCTCATCCTCAATGCCGCCGATCGGCGCGTGATCCACGATATGTCCGAGGACAACGGCGCGGATTTCATTGCCTGCAAGGGCGGTCGCGGAGGCTGGGGCAACCGTCACTTTGCCACCTCCACGCGTCAGGTCCCCATGTTTGCCAAGAACGGCACGCGCGGTGAGGAAAAGGAACTGATCCTCGAGCTCAAAATGCTGGCAGACGTTGGCATCATCGGCTTCCCCAGCGTTGGCAAATCCTCGATCTTGGCTCGCATCAGCGCGGCAAAGCCCAAGATCGCCGACTACCATTTCACCACCCTCTCGCCGAACCTCGGCGTGGTGCGTACGGGGGGCGAGAGCGGCTTCGTTGCCGCCGATATCCCCGGGCTGATCGAGGGCGCGGCCGACGGCGCGGGACTGGGACACCAGTTTTTGCGCCACGTGGACCGTTGCCGTCTGCTCTGGCACGTGGTGGACATCTCCTGCTTTGAAGGACGGGATCCCATCGACGACGTGGAGATCATCAACGTGGAATTGGATCGGTACAGCCCCGAGCTTGCCGACCGTCCCCAGATCCTTGTGGCAAACAAGGTGGACGCCTTGGATCGAGAGGTCGTGGACGTGGAGGCATTTGAGCATTTCGTGGAGGTGAACGGATGGGAGCTGTTCTACGTCTCCGCCGCCACGGGAGAGGGCTTGGATGCCCTGCTTCGCCGCACAGCGGAGCTACTGGTCGAGCTTCCGCCCATGAAGGTCTACGAACGCGAATACGATCCCGAGGACGCCTACGTGGGAGGCGGAAAGGAGACCGTGATCCGTCGGGAGAACGACACCTTCTATGTGGAGGGCGAGTGGCTGCTCAATCTGATGGGGCAGATCAATTTCAGCGATTACGAATCCCTCAATTTCTTCCAGCGCGTGCTGCAAAGGAGCGGCGTATTTGAGGCCTTGGAGGCCAAGGGCTGCCGCGACGGTCACACCGTCTCGATCTACGACTTTGAATTTGACTATGTAAAATAAGGATAAACAGGCGGCAAGGGAGCATTCGATCTCCTTTGCCGCCTGTATGATAAAAGAAAAAGAAAAAAGCAAGAGAAAAAACAAAAAAAGTATTGACAAACCCGAAAAGGTATGGTATAATACATGATGTTCCGACCGAATCGTGACGGAACGAAAACAGAATATGCGGGTATGTGCGGAGAAATTCCGCCACACCCACTCATTCCATTCGCGGGTATGGCGGAATTGGCAGACGCGCTAGATTCAGGTTTTTACACCATTTTTGACGAGTTCCCGAACCGCCGAAATATCCCGAAAAGACTGGCATTCTCAGCAGAAAAGCGGTGTGCGGTTGGCACGTAAGATTCAGGTATTCATTCTAAGAG
>JAZSKO010000224.1:0-2993 GCA_045534875.1 Eubacteriales bacterium
CGAAATCCGTCGAGAGGGAGGCGTTGATCGTGTCGATATCGTAGGAGATGCGGCTGACGATATCTCCCACGGGATGGGTGTCGAAATAGCTGACGGGCAGGGTGTTGAGCTTTTCAAAGAGCTGACGGCGCATGGTGTAAACGATGCGCTGGCTGAGACGGATCATCAGGACCGCCAAAACATAGGACAACACCGCCGATCCGACGTAGCAGACCAGCATACGGATCACGTTCTCCCAGACCGCCTCAAACTGCACGCCCCCCTCGGCGGCAATGGCGTCGAGCGCGTCGCCCGAATACTTCGGGCCGAGAAGCGAGAGCTGATTGGAAAGCAGGGTGAACAGGATCGCGATGAAAAACAACGGTCCTGAGCGCAGAACATAGCCGCCCAGACGTAACAAAACGCCCTTTGCCGCCTTTTTGTCGGTGACGTGTTCCTCACGCGGCGTGTTGGGACGTTCTCTGCCCATCATGCCGCCAAATCCTCCTCTATTCAACGAACGCACCTCCCATCTGGGATTCGCTGATCTCCCGATACGCGGGACAGCTTTCCAATAGTGTTTTATGTGTTCCCATTCCGAGAACCCGTCCCTCCTCCAGCACCAGGATCTGATCGCAATGCTGGATCGAGCTGACGCGCTGCGCCACGGTGATCACGGTGGTGTTCGTGAGGTTTTCCCGCAGAGCCCGACGAAGCTCGGAATCGGTCTTATAGTCGAGTGCCGAGGAGCTGTCGTCCAGCACCAAGATCTCCGGCTCGGCGGCAAGGGCGCGCGCGATGAGCAGGCGTTGCTTTTGCCCGCCCGAGAGGTTGGTGGCCTTGGGCGAAAGGATACGGTCGTAGCCTTCCTCAAAGGAGGTGATAAAGTCATGCGCCATGGCAAGCTCCGCGGCGCGTTGCACCTGCTCATGGGTCAGATCCCGACCGAAGCGGATATTTTCCTCGACGGTGTCGGCATAGAGAAAATCGGTCTGCAAGACCACGCCGAACAGCGAGGAAAGGCTGTCGCTGTCGTAGGTTCGCACGTCGCGACCGTTGATGTAGATCGCGCCCTCACTCACATCGTAAAAGCGCATCAACAGGCGCAGGAGCGTGGTCTTTCCGCTACCCGTCGCGCCAATGATGCCAAGCGTTCCCCCTCGGCGCACCGAAAGGGTAATGTTCTCCAAATGACGGTGCGTTCCCGTATAGGAAAAGCTCACGTTTTGAAAGGTGATATGCGCGCCGCTGTTGTCGGTGGTCTCCTCCGTTGTCGGCAGGACGGGAAGATCCTCCCCCTGCTCCAAGACCTCGGCGATGCGTCTTGCCGAGGCCGCGCACTTGGTATACATCACGAAAATGCGCGACATGGTCATCATCGCCATCGAAAGCAGGGTGAAATACTGCATGAAGGCGATGACGGTCTCGGGGTCGGAGGTCTGCCCCGCCACGCGGTAGGCGCTGAGCGCGACCACCGCCGTGATGCCTCCGTTCATGAGAAGCGTCATCACGGGATTCACCACGCCCATCGTCACCCCTGCCCGCGTCTCCTGCTCGGAAAGGGTGTGGTTGACGGCATCGTAGCGTCGGTTTTCGTACTCGTTTTTCGACAGTGCCTTGATCACGCGGATGCCTTGGGTGTCCTCACGCACCACGCCCACCATGCGGTCCACGGCGGTCTGCACGCGCGCGTAGAGCGGCACGCCCTTCTTTGAGATGAGAAAGACCGTTCCAAAGATCAAGGGCAGAATGGCCAACATCACCAGCGCCAGATGCGCGTCCATGAGCAGGGTGATGGCAATGCCGCCGAGCAACAGAATCGGCGCGCGCACCCCCATTCGTTGCATCATGCCAACGAAATTGTGGACGTGGTAGGTATCGGTGGTGATACGCGATTCCAGCGACGGGACCGTGAGACGGTCGGTCTGCGCGGCAGAAAGACGCAGGGTGCGGTCAAAGAGATCCTGCCGAAGTGTCTGCGAGAAGCGAGCCGTGGTCTTGGCCGCCATGCGGTTTGCCACGATGTTGCACAGGCACGCCACAAGCGCGCAGATCACCATGCCGCCTCCCCATAACAGGATGCTTTGAATGTCCTGCTTTGCCACCACGTTTTTGAGGATGTGGCTGAGGATGTACGGGAGCAAGAGCTCCACCAGCGTCCCCACCACCTTGATGGCAAAGCCCACCGCCATGCGCCGTCCAAACGGACGAAGATATCCAAATACGCGTTTCATTCCTCGTCCTCCCGATTCCCTACTAAGGCCTTCGCCCGCGCCTCCATCTGCGAAAGAAGCTCCCAGAACCGCTCCATGTCACTCTCGTCGATCCCCTCGGTCAGGCGGCGGTTCCATTCCCTCGCGATCTCCACCACTCTTGGGTGGACCTCCATCATCTTCTCCGTTGGGTACACCAGCATCGCGCGACGGTCGCGCGGATCGGTGCGCCGCTCCAAATATCCCTTCTCCTCTAACTGTCCCAGCCGACGGGCGACCGTGCTCTTGTTCAGGCAAAGCATCGCCGCAAGCTGCTCCTGCGTGCTACCCGGATGCCGACAGATCGCCAGCACAAAGCTGTGATCGCAGGCCGACAGATCCCCCTCCATCGCGTCCCCGCGATAGATCGCCTGACAGCGCGCGATGTTGTTCATGCGCCTCATAACCGATGGCATGGCTTCCTCTCCTTTCCAATCGTTGCATATGCAACTATTATACCACCTATGGAACTTTTTGTCAAGAGGGGAAGACCTTGGAGGGGAGAGGACTTTTTCGGAAAAAAGTCCTCTCCCCTCCAAACCTCCCCTCTCTCAAAAACCTCAAAAAAGGGAAGCCATCGAAAGACGATGACCTCCCTTTTTTGAGTCTTTTTTAGGGGAGGTATTTTTTATTTGGCGTGGCTACGCGTTTTATCCGAGGCAAAAATACGAAGCGATGTTTGTATAAAACCCAACCCATCCCTCGAACCCAACTCAAAAAAGGAAGCCCGTCGAAACACGATGGGCTTCCTTTTTTGAGGTT
>JAZSKO010000129.1:0-9091 GCA_045534875.1 Eubacteriales bacterium
CCCGCATCCAAGCAAACAAAGCAGCCAGCGCCCCAAGGCTGCTCCCTGCTTTTTGCGGTCAGGGAATTACTTGCCCTGAGCCTCCAAATACTCCACAACGTCTGCAATGGTAACAAACTTGTGAATGTCCTCGTCGTTGATCTCGATACCGAATTTGTCCTCGCAAAGCATGATCAGATCCGCAAGCTCAATCGAGTTAACACCCAAGTCGTTTGCCAACTCAGACTCCATGGTGATCTCATCGGGGTCAAGCTGAAGCTCCTCAACCAAAATGGATTTCAAGGTCTCAAACATAACGTATGTCCTCCGAAATAAATTCGTTTGAATTGCCGAGTGAAGGCTCGACATCTTCCATATTATACACCAGATTCGTTGATTTGTCAAGTGCTTTTTTGGAATCGCTTTAAAAATGTAGATTTTCTACCGAAATAAGGACGGAAAAGAAGAAAAGGGAAAGGAGGGGATGCCCGTGCGGATCTTTCAAAATCGACCGTTTGCCGCATCGGTCTGCCTTGCAGTGGCGGTCATGCTCATGACTTGGCAAATGGAAAGCATCGGAAAAGCGATCCTGATCGGTCTCTCGCTTTCTCTCGGCGTTGTCCTGCTTGTCTGCTTTCTCGTCAAGCGACGCCTCTCGCGTCTCCCCTCGCTTTTGTTGCTTGCCGCCTGCCTGACCGCAGTGCTTTTGACCTCCTCCTTTTGCTTTTTTAACCTGTCGGTCAGATCCTTGGAGAAGTTGACCGACCGGGAGATCGAGGTGGAGGGTTACGTGGTGGAGCGGTTGGAGTCATACGGTGGGCAAAGCCGCTTTTCGGTGAAGCTGCATGAGATCGACGGAGAGCGCGTTTCCCAACGGGTCTTGGTAGAGGTCTCGGAGCGCGCCTCCTTCCAGGCGGGTGATCGGATCCGCTTGCGTGGGGCTTTTCGCTCGCCACAGAGCGATCACACACATCGAGAGGATGTTTTCCTCTATACCGACGGTCACGCAGGCATCTTTGCCTGTGAATCGGACGGGGGATTCGTTTTGGAGGGGAAAGAGAACGCCCTGTCGGTTCGCTTCACGCAAGGCAGAGATGCGCTTTCCCACCGTCTCAGACTTGCCATCGGAGGGGAGGAGGGCGCGCTTGCCGCCGCGCTTCTCTTGGGAGATTGCGGATATCTCTCTGAGGATACCGTCCTCGCCTTTCGTCGGGCAGGGGTGTCGCATCTGTTGGCATTGAGTGGATTACATGTCTCGATCCTGATCGGGCTTTTGAGCCTGTTGCTCTTTTGGGTACCCAAGCGATGGCGTATGCTCTTGTTGCCGATCCTCGCGCCGCTTTACCTCTTGCTCACGGGATGCTCTCCCTCTGCCGCGCGAGCCGTTCTGATGGCTCTGGCGCTCTGCTTGGGGCTGATACTGCAACGGCGGTACGATTCCTTCACGGGACTGTCCATCGCGCTTTTCGTCATTCTTATCCTTTGGCCAAACGCCATTCTGTCGACCTCCCTATGGCTCTCCTTCTCGGCTGCCGCCGCGATCGTGATCCTAACGCCGCCCTTGGGCGACTGGATCAAGCAAGCACCTTGGATGTTGGGACTTCCGAGATGGCTTCGGCGGTGCGTGTGGGGCGCGATCTCCGCCTTGCTCGTCGGTCTTTGTGCAATCGCGGGCGTTTTGCCGCTCTCGGCGTACCTGTTCGGCTCGGTCTCGGTTTTGTCCGTACCCGTCACCCTTCTTCTGTCTCCCTTGGTGACGCTGTCCCTTTGGTCAGCCCCCTTCGTTCTCCTGCTTCCGCGATTTGCGCCGTTCTCCTTCGTGTGTCGGCTTTTCCTTAAAGGTCTGTTGCACGGTGTGGAGACGGTCTCCGACCACACCCGTCCCTTGGTCTTTACCGATGGTCTCCCCTGTATGCTCCTGCTCGGCCTTTTGGTCCTTTCCATCCTTGGTTTGGCGATCCTGAAAATCAAGCGACGGGGATGGCTACTACTGCCGATCGCGCTCTCTGCTTGCGTGTTGCTGACGGGGGCTTTGGATCGCGTACCCGTTGACCGAGGGCTCGGCGTGACCTACCTGCGTAAGGATCACAACGAGGTGATCTTGCTGACAGAGGGAAAAGGGGCGGTGGCGGTCATTCTGTCGGACGGCTCTGCCGACACGGTCACGCCGCTTCTCGATGCGCTCACCGAGGCGCGATGCACCGAGCTTTCCCAACTGATCCTCCCTCGCTACCCGTCACGCGCCACCTATCTCTTGGCAAGAATGAGCGGCGAGGTGAAGGTGCACGAGCTCCTTCTTGCCGAGCCGCGCAACGAGGAGGAGACGGCTCTTGCCGCTCGCTTGGAGCAGGAGGCGCGACTCCACGGCATCGCAGTTCGCTACGGCATCGAAAAGCTTGCGATCGAGGACGTGGAGATATCCTCGGTTGCCTTGGAGACAGAGTCCGCGCCGCCCGTTCGGTTGCTTATGAAGCTCCGAGGGCAAACGGTGGTGTATCTGGGAGCCGGCTTGGAGACAGGGGACGCCTTTGCTCTCTCCCGTAACCTTGCCGCGTCGGCGGATCGGCTGATCTTGGGAGCGCACGGAGCAGATGGCGAATGCCATCCCATGCCGTACTTCCAAGCCCGCCAAGTCATCTGCGGCGATCACGCGGCGTGGGGCTTGCAGGAGCAGGCCTTGTCCGAGCCGATCCCGATCTTGCTCGATCCGATTCGGTATTCTATTTGGATTCCATAACGAAAAAGCATCGGCGGGGTGAACCCCAATCGGTGCTTTTTCATATTCTGTTAACGCAACGTCCCCGACGGGACGGATGCGTCGGTTGGAGAGAAAAGGAGAGAGGGATATGAGGAAGGCGCGAAGGCTGGCACTTCTTGGGGGCGATGCCCGACAGGAGACGATGAAACGGGAGCTGGAAGGAATGGGATGGCGCGTGAATGCGTGGGGCTTGGAGACGGCGTGTGTCGCCACACCGCAGGAGGCGGTGAGCGGGGCAGACGCGATCCTGTTGCCCATGCCTGCAACGACCGACGGTGTGCGGATCCGCACCCAACGACAGGATGCCTCCCTTCGGTTTCCGTCTCTTTTGGAGATGCTTGGCGAAAAGACCTGTATCTTGGGAGGACGGCTTCCCGATTCGTGGCAAGAGACGGCGAGAGAGCGAGGACACTACGTGGAGGATTACGCCGAATCCGACGTGTTACAGCTCTACAACGCCCTCCCGACCGTGGAGGCGGCGATCTGTCTTGCTATGCAGAGCCTTCCCGTCACGCTGTTTTCCACGCGCGTGTGCGTGATCGGCTACGGTCGCATTGCCTCCTTGTTAGCCGAGCGATTGGTGTCCTTGGGAGCGGATGTGACGGTTTACGCCAGACGCGAGAGAGACACGGTTCACGCCACCTTGCGCGGAGCGAGAGGCGTGCAGATCAAGGGGGAGGGGGAGAGGTCTACGCTTACCGCCATTCCCCCTGATTGTCGCGTCCTGTTCAACACCGTTCCCCAAAGGATCCTTTCGCGCCCGATCTTGGAGAGACTTCCCAAGGGATGCCTTCTGATGGAGCTTGCCTCCGCCCCGGGAGGCTTTGATCCCTTGCTTGCTGAGTCGTTGGGGCTTCGCCCCATGCTTGCCTCGGCACTTCCCGGAAAGCATTTTCCCGAAAGCGCGGGGCGACTTTTGGCAGGCTACCTTTCGGAACGCCTGCGCTCCTTGCTTGACGAGCCGACAGACCAATCGGAAAGGAAGGATAGAGAATGATAGGATACGCATTCTGCGGCTCATTTTGCACCCACGGAGTGGCGTTGCGCGAGCTGCGGAGCTTGATCGAGGCAGGCTATGAGGTCCTGCCCATTATGAGTGAAACGGTCTGGCAGACCGACACGCGCTTCGGAAGCGCGGCGCGGCTTCGCGAGGAGGTCGAGCGACTGTGCCACAAGCCGATCGTGCATACCGTGGTGGAGGCCGAGCCGCTCGGCCCTGTATTGCCCTTGGAGGCGCTGGTCATTAGCCCCTGTACGGGAAACACACTGGCAAAGCTCGCCAACGGCATCACCGATACGGCGGTCTGCATGGCGGCGAAGGCACATCTGCGGAGCGACCGTCCCTTGGTGATCTCTTTGGCGTCGAACGACGCGCTTTCGGCAAACCTGAAAAATATCGCGACCCTGCTTTCCCGAAAGCATATCTATTTCGTTCCCATGAATCAGGACGATCCCGAGAAGAAGCCGCATTCTCTGGTGGCGGACTTCTCCAAGCTCCCCGAAACCCTGCACGCGGCTATGGAGGGCAGACAGTTTCGCCGCCTGTTTCAGTAGATCCCCTCGATTCCTTGCGAAAGAGCGTGGCGAACCAATCAAGATCCTCACGGTCAATGCCTCCCGTCAGCCGCAAGAGAAGCAGATAGAGAAGGAGCGTGACCACGCAACAGAGGATAAAATGGATAGGGGTGAAGGTCGCGTTTGGAAAGAGACAGCGACCTCCCCACCGCACGATCGCCGTCGAGACCACGATCGAAAGGAGCGGCTTGTAGATCCATTTGAAAAGCCGTGTTTTCGTTCCCGAAAGCGTCAAGAGACGAACGATACTGCAAACCGTGTTGATGCATTCCGAAAGATAGATGGTGACAAGGTAGCCTCCGATCCCCATACGAGGAACGAGAAGCCAAACCAAAATCACCGAAAGCCCCGCGTCCAAGAGATTGATCTTCATGGAAAAGATCTGGTCACCGAGCCCTTTGAGCATGGCGTCGGTGGCGGTGTCGACATACATGATGGGGACCAAGGGGGCTAAGATGCGGATGTAGCGCCCTGCCTCCGTCCCGGGATAGAGGAGCTCCCCGAGCTCGGTGGAAAAGGTGAGTAGGATCCCCGCAACGCCGATCGAAAACAGGAGAGCCAGCGACCACACGCGTCCGATCATGTAGCAGATGCGCCGAGAGAAGCCCTGCACCCGACATTCGGCAAGCGTGGGGATGAGAAGTCCGGAAAAGGAGGAGATGAGCGCGGCAGGGTAGAGAACGATGGGGATCGCCATGCTTTGAATACACCCATACGCGCCGAGAGCCAAGGCGTGGGAGTGACCGCTTTTGCGAAGCCCTTCGGGGATCAGAATGTGTTCCAGCGTCAACAGTCCCGATCGGATCAATGCAGTAACGGCCATGGGCAGGGTGATGCGAAGGAGCTGACGTCCCTCGTCTCCCCTTTGACGGGTGCGCTTGGGGAAGGATCGACGCTTGTCGAGCAGATAGATGGGAAGCTCCACCAAAAAGGAAAGGATCTCGGCAAGTGCGCCGCCCAGCACCAAGGCGCAGAGCATCTGCTCGGTGTTTCCTTTGGCAAGGAGCGGAAGCCAATGCATGGTCACGCCGATCCGCACCCCCTGCTCCAAAACCTGCACCGCGGCACTGCAATAGGGACGCTTCACAGCGGTGAAGTATCCGCCAAAGACCGAGGTGAGCGAGATGAGGGGAAGGGTGATGGCAAGCAGACGGAGCGATGGAACGGTTCGCGTGTCCTTGATCCAAAGAGCGCCGATCCGATCGGCAAACAGAAGCAGCAGAGCGGATGCGATCAGACCGCAGAGAAGGGCGTAGAGCGAAGCCTTTTTCATCACGCGCCCCACGCCCTCGGTGTCCCCTCGGCTCACCGATTCCGCCACCAAACGCGTCACCCCCAGATGGATGCCGGCGGTGGCAAGCGTGAGAGCCGTTCCGTAAACCCCCGACATCAAGGAATAAAGCCCCATCACCTCCGCGCCTGCTTGGTTGGAAACGGCCACCTGAAAGCCCACGCCAACCGTCCGCATCAGAAGCGAGGCGGCGGTCAGGAGCAGCGCGTTCCAAAAAATCTGGCGTGCCTGTTTCAAAAACGATCCCCTCCTTTGCTGTGTCCTCTTTCATTCTATGAGCAAAAAGGGAAAATTATCGTTTTTGGGTGAAGAAAAATCGGAAAAATGACGATAGAAGGAAACAAGAAAAAAGTGAAATACAGCAGGATAAACAGAATTGAAAAAAATACCAAAACCCCCTTGACAAATGCCGTTCTTTGCATTATGATATATACCGTGATTTTATGAATAGACCATTGGAGGAGACCAAGAAAAATGATCCATTTTGTGTGTGAGTTGTGTGGCTATGAGTACGACCCCAAGGCAGGGGACGTGGATAACGGAATCGAGGAGGATACCGATTTCGACGATCTGCCCGAGGATTGGACCTGTCCTCTTTGCGGCGCGTCCAAGGAGGATTTCTCCGAGGAATACCGCGAGGACGAGGAGTAACCGCCTCCCAAAGCCATTTAATTTAAAACGGATTGCCGCTATTTTGGTTGACAATCCGCTTTTTTTATTGTATAATGGACATAGAATATAAGAGAAGCGGAGGGGGAACGTCCTGCGCCTTCGCATATCGAAAAGAGGGAACAACCATGAAGAAAACTTTGCTTGCCGTGGATGGAAACAGCATCCTCAATCGCGCCTTCTACGGCGTGCGACCGCTCACCACCAAGAGCGGCTTCCCAACCAACGCCCTGTACGGCATGGTGAACATGATCACAAGGCAGGCGGAATCGCTCTCTCCTGCGTATTGCGCGGTCGCCTTCGACCTCAAAGCCCCCACCTTCCGTCATCTGCGCTACGCCGACTACAAGGCGGGTAGAAAGCCCATGCCGGAGGAATTGGCAAGACAGCTTCCCGTGGCAAAAGAGCTCATGGAGCTGCTCGGCTACACGGTTCTGGAACTCGAGGGCTATGAGGCCGACGACATTCTGGGAACGCTGGCAAGCATGTGCGAGGAATCCGACACCGAGGCCTACCTTATGACGGGTGACCGCGATTCCTTACAGCTCATCAGCCCGCAGGTGCACGTTCTGTTGGCAACGAACGCAGACACGGTGGATATGGACGAGTCGGCGTTTCGGGAGCGGTACGGCGTCGCGTCCTCCCAATTCGTGGACGTCAAGGCGCTCATGGGAGATAGCTCAGATAACATTCCCGGCGTTCCGGGGATCGGAGAGAAGACCGCCTTGAAGCTGATCGCGGAGTTTGGAAGTCTGGACGGTGTTTTTGAAGCCCTTCCCACGGCCAAGCTCACCCCCTCTGTGCTGAAAAAGCTCCAAGAGGGCAAGGAAAGTGCCTATTTGTCGCAGGAGCTGGCGCGCATTTGTCGGGAGGCGCCGCTGGGGAGAGATCTCGAATCGCTTGGCGTCCGTCCCATCGACCAAAAGACGCTCCGCGAACGATTCGTGGAGCTGGAGTTCTCGGCCTTCATCAAGCGATTTGGCTTGCAGGAGTCGGCTGTCGCGGAGGAAAGTAAGAGCCGAAGCGCCACCGTCCGTCCCCTTTCGGGAGAGGAGGCAAGGGAGCTTTTCGCCCATGCCGAGACCGTGGCAATCGGTTTGACCGACGATGGCTTGCAGATCGGTCACAACGGACAGGCCTATTCGTGGATGGGAAGCCGCGAGGACTTGGATGCCGTCTTGTCAGACAAGATCGTTCTTTGCTTCGACGCAAAGCCGCTGTATAAATCCGCCTACGGTGTCAGCCTGCGACAGGCAAGGGCCTTTGACCTGATGCTGGCGGCGTATCTCTCTAATTCCTCCAAGGGGACTTATACCTTAGCGGTCGCCGTACAGGATTATCTTGGCGAGGTGCTGTCCGACGCGATCCCGTCGGTCTGCTATTTTGAGGAGCTTTACCGCGCGCTGTCGGAGGCGCTTACGGAGAGCGGACAGCAGGATCTGATGGAGATGCCCGAGATGCCGCTTGCCTTGGTTCTGGCGGATATGGAGACCGTGGGCTTCCGCATCGACCGACAGGGCATCGCCGCCTACGGTGAGCAGCTCGGTCGCCTTGCCGAGGGCTTGGAGGCGCGCATCTATATGCAAGCAGGCGTGGAATTCAATATTCATTCGCCCAAGCAGCTCGGAGAGGTTCTGTTCGATACCTTGGGGCTTCCGCACAACAAGAAGACCAAAACAGGCTATTCCACCAATGCGGAGGTGCTGGAAAAGTTGCGTCCGTACCATCCCATCGTGCAGGATATTCTGGATTATCGGCAGGTCACCAAGCTCAAAAGCACCTATGCCGACGGGCTTTTGAAGATGGCGGATGCCAACGGTCGCGTGCATTCCACCTTCATGCAGACGGGAACAGCGACGGGACGCCTTTCCTCCACCGATCCCAACCTGCAAAACATTCCGGTTCGCACCGAGCTCGGAAAGGAACTGCGGCGGTATTTTCTGCCAGAGGACGCCGATCACGTTATTATCGACGCCGACTATTCGCAGATCGAGCTTCGTTTGCTCGCGCATATCTCGGGAGATGAAACCCTCACCGAGGCCTTCCGAAGCGGAGCGGATATTCACACCTCCACCGCCGCCACTGTCTTTGGCGTGGAGGCGGAGCAGGTCACATCTGAAATGCGAAAAAAAGCAAAGGCGGTCAATTTCGGGATCCTGTACGGCATCGGAGCCTTCTCTCTGGCCGACGATCTCGGCGTCTCGCGCGTGCAGGCGCAGACCTATATCGACCAATACCTTGAAGGCTTCCCTCGCGTGGACGCCTACTTGAAGGAGGTCGTGAGGGAAGCCTACGAGCATGGCTATGTGACCACCCTGTTCGGCAGAAAGCGCTATATCCCCGAGCTTTCGGGAAAGAACAAGATGCAACAAAAATTCGGAGAGCGCGTGGCCATGAACAGTCCCATTCAGGGAACGGCGGCCGATCTGATCAAGATCGCTATGGTGCGTGTTCACCGCCGCCTGTTGGAGGAGGGGCTGGACGCCCGCCTGATCCTGCAAGTCCACGACGAACTTCTCCTTGAATCGCACCGCGATTGCGCCAAGCGCGCCGAGGAGATCTTGCGCTGTGAGATGGAGAACGCCGCCTCGCTCTCGGTTCCTCTGACGGTGGAGATCCACACGGGAGAGAACTGGTACGAAGCGAAATAAGCCTAAGCAATCGAAAACCGCCCCTCGACAAGCGAGGGGCGGTTCTTTTGTTATGCGAACATGGCGCGATCAACGTCATCCAAGGAAGCAAAGACGAAGTCGGGACGGTCGGCTTCAAGGGCGTTTGCAACGTCCTGTTCGGTGGTCTCTCCCGAAAGCACCAAGATC
>JAZSKO010000205.1:0-16287 GCA_045534875.1 Eubacteriales bacterium
AGCCCTTCTTTCCTAAGAAGGGTCCTTCCTCCCCAAGGTCTTTTTACCTTCTTTCCTAAGAAGGTCTCCCCCTCCCCAAGGTCTTACCCCTTCACCTTCTTTTGGTACTCCCCAAACACGCTGTCGGCGAGGCCGGCGCGCTTGATCTTACGGGAGGCATTCTTGGGGAATTCGTCGGCGCGGACCACAAAGGTCTCGATCCGCTTGTAGGACTGCACGATGCCGTTCACCTCGGCAACGGCGCGGCGAAGCTCGGCGTCGAGCTGTCCCTCGGTCCAGTCCTTGCCGAAGGTCTCCTCCAAATGCTCGGTGTCGGGATGAAGGATCGCCACAATGTCGTAGTCTTTCTTTTTGGGGTTGAGGAAGCCCACCACGATGGCTTCCTTTACGTACGGGGTGCGGCAAAGGTAGGTTTCCAGCTCCTCGGGGAAGATATTTTTTCCGTTGGAGGTGACGATCACGTTCTTTTTGCGACCCGTGATGTGCAAGAAGCCGTCCTTGTCGAGATAGCCAAGGTCGCCCGTGTAGAACCAGCCGTCGCGGATCACCTCGGCGGTCAGCTCGGGCATCTGATAGTAGCCGAGCATGATGTTGTCGCCCTTGTAGCGGATCTCGCCCGTGCCGTCCTCCTGCATATCGTAGACATCCAAGAGCGCGTTCGGTGTGGCAAGACCGGCGGAGGCGTCGTTGTAGAAGGTGTCGCGGTTGAGAGCGGCCAAGGGGGCGCACTCGGTAAGACCGTAGCCCTGCAAGGCCTGAATACCGAGATCACGCAAGCCCTGCAAGACCTCGGGGTCAACTGCCGCGCCGCCCGCGATCAGCATGCGGAGCTTGCCGCCGAAGCTGGCGTGGATCGCCTTGAAGATCCGACGCTTGGCCGCCATGCGCGCCTTCTCGCCGGGGATGGCGTTGGTGACCTTGATCATGGTTCGCACCTTCTTTTCCAGACCGTTCTTGCGGATGGTTGCCCATACCTTGCGGTACATGGTGTCCAGAAGCAGAGGCACGCAGAGGATCATCGTGGGATGCACCTCCTGCATATTCTTGGTGATATAGCGAAGCCCCTCCGAGAAGGCCACTGTACTGCCGCGATAGAGCTGGCAGAGGAAGCCGCAGGTGCATTCGTAGGCGTGATGCAGGGGGAGGACCGACAAAAACAGATCCTTGTCGTCAATATAGACCATCTGACACATCTCGGAGAGATTGAAGCAGATGTTTCGGTGCGAGAGCATGACGCCCTTGGAAACACCCGTTGTGCCGGAGGTGAAGATCAGAGAGGAGACGGTGTTGGGGTCGATCTCCACGTCGAGATAGGAGCGGTCGCCGTTTTGCAGGCGCTCGCGTCCTGCCGAGATCCACTCGCCCAAGGCATCGAAGGGGATGCGCTCCACGCCGGCGTCGATCGCGCCGATCTTTTCCTCATACTTGGGGGAATAGATCACGGCGGCGGCCTCGGAGATCCGCGCGATGTTGGCGATCTCCTCCGCAGGGATCTCCTTGTCCACGGGAACGATCGTTCCCACGCCGCAGATCACCGCCATGTAAGCCGTCACCCAAGCGCAGCAGTTCTCACCCGTGACGATGATCCGCTTGCCGCCAAATCCGCGCGCGAGAAGCTGCGTGCCGAGCGCGTTTACGTCGGACTCGTATTCCCGAAAGCTCAGGTTACGGTAAACGCCGCCCTCCTTCTGCATGAACAGGGTCTTGTCGCCAAAGGTTTCGGCACTGCACCGAAGCAGCTCCTTGAGATCACGATAGACGATGGTTGGGTAATTCTGAATTTTAGCCATTGTGCTTCCGCCTTTCCGGTTTTGAAAACCACATTTACAAGAGTATTATACCACATTGGTGGGGAGATTGCAATAGGAATTGGAAAATTTCACACGCGGTCGATGGTGATGACGGTGAAATAGGAGGGATCGATGCGACTGATGAGGTCGGAGACCGCGCGGCGCACCTCCTCATCCGAGAGCGAGACCTCAAAGGGGACAGCGATATCGAAGATGAGATTGGAGTGCGTGGGACCCGTGACGAAGCGGAAATCGTGGATCTGCAAGCGCGCGTCCACCTGCCGTACCACGCCCAGAGCCAACTCACGCATGGCGTTCACGGTTTCGTCGTCGGTGAGGATCGGGTCGAGATGGATGGTCGCCGAGATGCCGTGATCCCGACGAAGCTGTCGCTCAATGTTGTCGATGACGTCGTGCGTTTCAAACACGTCGCGCTTGCCGTCCACCTCCACGTGGAGCGAGGCAAGGATATGCCCCGGGCCGTAGTTATGCACCTCCAAGTCGTGAATACCGAGCGCCTCGGGATAGCTCTCGACCACCTTCGTGATCTTTTCCACAAGCTCCTCCGAGGGCGCGCCTCCGAGGATGGAATCCTTCGCTTCCAACAGGATCTTCACGCCTGCGATCAGAATGAGGATCGCCACCGCCACGCCAACGTAGGCGTCGAGGTTGAGGTTGACGGATGGAAACAGGAGCGGGACAAGGGTGGCAAGCAGGACGGCGGAGGTGGAGAGCACGTCCGAGAGCGAGTCGGCGGCGGTGGCGCGCATGACCGACGAGTCGATGCGGCGACCGATGCGACGGTTAAAGAGCATCAGCCAGAGCTTGACGAGGATCGAGCCGCCGAGGATCGCCACCGACACCCAGCTCACCTCGGGAGGCGCGGGGACGAAGATCTTTTTGATCGACTCCAAGAGCAGATCCAGCCCGATGTAGAGGATCAGGAAGGAGACGATCAGGGACGAGACATACTCCATCCGCGCGTGTCCGAAGGGATGCTCGCGGTCGGCGGGCTTTGCGGAGATGCGGAAGGAGAGGAAGGAGATGATCTGCGAGCCTGCGTCCGAGAGGTTGTTGATGGCGTCGGCGCGGATCGAGACCGATCCGCAAAGAAGGCCGACCGTAAACTTGGCGGCAAACAGCAAGAGATTGAGGATCACGCCCACCACGCTCACCATCGTGCCGTAGGCTCGACGGACGCGCGGATCGGTGGTGTTTTCTCGGTTTTTGATGAATAAACGGGATAAAAGGTCGGTCATGGTAGACTCCTGTGTGGGGATCAGCCCCAGTATTTGCGGTCGAGCGATCGGAATTGAATGGCCTCCGCGATGTGAGGGGCGCGGATGACCTCGCTGTGGTCGAGATCGGCGATGGTACGGGCGACGCGCAGGATGCGGTCGTAGCCGCGCGCGCTCAGACCCATGCGGTCGAAGGCGGCTTTGAGAAGCGCGGTCGCGCCGTCGTCGGTTTGGCAGTAGCGGCGCAAGAGGTCGCCACCGTCGAGCTGGGCGTTGCAGAACAGGCTCGGATGCTCTCGCATCCGCTCACGGGCAAAGCGTCGGGCGGCGGTCACGCGCTCACGGATCACCCGTGACGGCTCTGCCGAGGGATCGGGTCTGGAAAGCTCCTCGTAGGAGGGCGAGGGCAATTCGATTTGGATGTCCATGCGGTCGAGCATCGGGCCGCTGATCCGCGAGATGTAACGGGCAACGTCTCCCTTTTTGCAGGTGCAGGGATGCGTGGGATGACCGTAATAGCCGCACCGACAGGGATTCATCGCGCCCACCAGCATGAACGAGCAGGGGAAGGTGACGCGTCCGTTTGCGCGGGTGATGGTCACGCGGCGATCCTCCAAGGGCTGACGGAGCGCGTCGGTGACTTGTCTGGGAAACTCGGGAAGCTCGTCTAAAAACAGCACCCCGTTGTTGGCGAGCGATACCTCGCCCGGGAGCGGATTGACGCCGCCTCCCACAAGGCTTACGGGGCTCATGGTATGGTGCGGCGCGCGGAAGGGCCTTGCCGTGAGCAGAGAGACACCTGCGGGAAGCGTTCCCGAGACCGAATGGATCTTGGTGGTCTCGATCGCCTCGGAAAAGGTCAGAGGCGGCAGGATCGAGGGCAGACGCTTGGCAAGCATGGATTTTCCCGTACCGGGAGGGCCGATGAGCAGGATGTTGTGTCCTCCTGCCGCCGCCACCTCCATGGCTCGCTTGGCAAGGGTCTGACCTCTCACGTCGAGAAAATCGGCGGCGGTGTCGGAAAAGGCCTCACGGAAGCGGTCGCGGTCACAGGAAACGGGGGTCAGCGGCATCGTTCCGTTAAGATGCTCCACGAGCTGACGCATATTCGCGACCGCATAGACCGTGATCCCCTCGACGGCCGACGCCTCGGCGGCGTTTTCCACAGGGGCATAGAACTCCCGAAAGCCTGCCTCCTTGGCCGCCACGCACATACACAGCACGCCGTGAACGCCGCGCACCTCGCCCGAGAGCGACAGCTCTCCCACGATACAGCGTCCGCGCAGATCAACGTCGCGACGGATCACGCCCGAGCTGTGGAAGATGGCGGTGAGGATGGCGGTGTCGAAGGCAGAGCCCTCCTTTTTGCGATCCGCAGGGGCAAGATTGACGGTGATACGGGCATAGGGAAAGGGATAGCCGCTGTTCGAGCAGGCGTTCCAAACTCTCTCCTTCGCCTCTCGGACGGCCATATCGGGAAGTCCCACAAGCTCAAAGCCCTCGAGCTTGTCCCGTTGGTTGCATTCCACCGTCACGGGAAAGCCGTCGATCCCGCACAGTCCTGCGCTGTATGCTGCCGATAGCATGGTCACGTTCCTCCGTTATGTTATCGGGAAAACCACCCCGTCAGGGCTTTTCCCAGTCTTTTTTCGTCTTTAAGATCTCAAATAGATGCGTATAGCTCTTGTGCCGCGAGCGGGAGACGACCCCCTCGCGAACCGCCGCCAGAAGCGCGCACCCCTCTTCCTTGGTGTGGGTGCATTTTTTGTAGCGGCATTCCCCCAGATACGGGCGAAACTCGCGGAAGGTGGCAAAGAGATCCTCCTTGCCAAAGAAATCGAAGCGGGCGAAATCCAGCATGGTAAAGCCGGGGGTGTCGGCGAGATACGCCTGCTCGTTTGTCTCGGAGAGCGGATAGAGCTCGACCGAGCGCGTGGTGTTCTTCCCTCGCTCGATGCGTCGGCTCAGCTCCCCCGTCTCCAAGGCGAGATGGGGAAACAGACGGTTGAGCAGGGTAGATTTTCCCACGCCCGACGCGCCCGAAAAGGCGGCGATGCAGCCTGTGGGCAGGGTGTGGATGTAGGCGTTCAGCGCGTCGACCCCCTCCCCCGTCTCGCCCGACGCCACAAAAACTTCAAAGCCAGCCTTTTGATAGACGGCGGCGATACGCGCGGCGCGTGCAAGATCGAGATCCGCCTTGGTGACCACCAAGATCGGCTCGATGCCGTTGTATTCCGCGATGCAGATGAGCTTGTCCATCGTTTCGGGAACCGGATCGGGTGTGGCGGCGGCGACGGTGACGAACAACACGTCCAGATTCGCCATGGGGGGACGGATGAGCGCGTTCTTTCGCGGCAGGATCTCCTCCACGGCGATCCCTCCGCCGTCCGAGAGGCTTGCGGGGTCGTCGGAAAAGGCCTTGGCGGTGGCCTCATCGTAGCACACGCGCACCCGATCGCCCACCAGCAATTCTCCCTTTTTCCTCAAACTTCCCCGTCCTCTTGCCAGAACGGTCTTACCGTCAAGCGGTGCCGAGGGCGACGCGGCATCCTTTATAAGCCGCACCGTAAACAGCCCTCCCACGCCCTTGATGACGGTTCCAATTCCTTGATACATAGGTGTTCCTTCCGTTTTTCAAATTCAAAGCAATGTCACGTTTGTAAATCATTCATTGATCTATCCAACGATCAGCGTCACGGTCGAGCCTGCCTCGACATAGCTGCCAGCGGTGGGGATCTGACGCAGGACCGTCCTTCCCTCTGCCGTCGCGAGCGGATCTTTTTCCTCCACCACGCGCACCTCCCCCACGCACAGACGCGAGAGATAGAGCGAGAAGGCGGCGTCCTCCACCGTCATTCCCACCAGCATGGGAACGGTGGCGGATCGCTCGGCCGACCCCTTTTCGTAGGTGAGGGTGACGGCGCTTCCGATCGGCAGAGCGTGTCCGGCGGGCGGTTGCATCTCCACCACGCGCCCCGCGCGCTCTCCCTTCACCGCGACCGAGCGCACCACAAAGCCAAGCGCGCGCAATGCGTCCTCGGCTTGTCTGATATCGTGACCGAGAAGCGCGGGCAGGGTCTTTTCCTCCGCGCCAAGGCTGACGGTGAGGGTGACCTGACAGGGACGACGGGCACTCACCCGTTGGCGCGTGCCGGCAGACGGCGTTTGTCCGATCACCACGCCGCGAAGGGATTTGGGGTCGTGTCGATAGGAGCAGATCAGCTCCACCCCCTCGACCGAGGGGAGCGCGTCCTCCGAGATACCGAGATAGCTTGGGATCTCCACCACCTCGCCACGGGGAGCGGTGAAGCCAAACAGGCAATCCGCCGTGGTAAACAGGATCGCAAGACAACAGATCAGCGAAAACAGGCAACGACGCCACATAAAAAGCCTCCTTTGGGATCAAGATGTAGAGGCTGTGGCGAGGGGATCGATCCCCTCAGGTTTCCGCCTGCTCGCTCTCCCGACGGAGCTGACCGCAGGAGGCGTTGATGTCAGCTCCGAGCGTACGTCGAACGGTTGCGCGGATGCCGTTTTCTTCCAAAATAGAGGCAAAGAGCCGCACGGCTCGCCTTCCCGATTGCACAAATCCGCTCTCCTTGACCTTGTTGACGGGGATGAGATTGACGTGGATCGGCATACTGCCGCCGCGCTCATCCCGTTTCCTTCGTCCGCGCAGGGCGTCGTTGAGCACACGGGCAAGATGACGGGCATTTTCGGGGGAATCGTTCTTCCCCGCGATCAGGGTATATTCAAACGAAATGCGGCGACCCGTCGCCTCAAAATAGGCGCGACAGGCGTCGAGAAGCTCGCGCACGCCCCATCGACGGTTGATCGGCATGATGGCCGAGCGGGTCTCGTCATCGGGCGCGTGGAGCGAGACAGACAGCGTGATGGGAAGATTCTCTCCTTGCAGGTCGCGGATGCGATCTACCAGCCCACAGGTGGACAGAGAGATATGGCGGTAGCCGATGTTCAATCCCTTCGGATGGTTGACAAGCCGAAGAAAGCGAAGGACGTTGTCGTAGTTATCCAGAGGCTCTCCGATGCCCATGAGCACGATGTTGGAGATCCTCTCTCCGAGATCCTTGGTGGCGGCGATGACCTGTCCGAGCAATTCTCCTGCCGACAGATCGCGGATCTTGCCTCCGATGGTGGAGGCGCAGAACCGACACCCCATGCGGCATCCCACCTGCGACGAGATGCAAATGCTCTTTCCGTGCTCGTAGTCCATCACCACGCTCTCCACGCAGTTGCCGTCGGCGAGGGCGAACAGGTATTTCACCGTTCCGTCGATGGCGGAGACCAGCTTGCGGCGCACCACGGGCAGATGCCACGCGGTCCTGTCGGCGAGCTTGGCGCGCAGGGGCTTGGAAAGACTGCTCATTTCCTCGGGGGAAAGACCCCTATGGAGCAGAGGAAAGATCTGATCGGCGCGGTAGCGCGCCTCTCCCAGCTCCAGCATCAGCCCCTCCAATTCCTCGGGTAACAGCGAGAGCAGGTTCGGCTTCGGTTCGGTCATAGGGTTCTCCTTTGATGACGGGGACGTATGTTAGCGTCCGTCCTCGGTTTTTTCGATCACGGCGATAAAAAAGCCGTCGGTTGCGTGGGTGTGGGGATAGAGCGTTATCTGCTTGACGAGACGGTAGCCCGTGTGTTCCTCCAAAAAGCGACGGATCACGCCCTCGTTCTCCTCGGGCAGGATCGTGCAGGTGGAGTAGACAAGACGACCGCCGCGTTTGAGGAAGGACGACGCGCGCGCAAGGATCGCCCCTTGGATGGCAGGGAGCGCCTCGCTCTCCTTCGGGTCCTTATAGCGAAGCTCCGGCTTCTTGCCGAGAACACCAAAGCCCGAGCAGGGAACGTCGCACAAAATACGGTCAAAGACCCCCTCCCCTTCCTCGGTGATCCAATCGGAGGCCTCGGCTCTGGCGTCTTTTTCCAGAACCGACAGGCAGGTCAGCCCCAATCGCTCCGCTCCCGACAGGATCAGGGAGAGCTTGGAGGCGTGCAGGTCGCAGGCGATCAGCTCGCCCTCGTTTTCCATGTCCATGGCCATGCCAAAGGACTTTGACCCCGGGCAGGCGCAAGTGTCCAGCACGCGCATCCCGCGACGCGCGTCTACCGCCTCCACGCAGAGCTGGGAGGCCTCGTCCTGCACGAAGAACCACCCCTCAAAAAAGCCGGGGAAAGCGGTGACCGATGCGCTCGCGCCCAAGCGAATACCGCTTTTTGCGAGCGGCGTCGGCTCGGCGGCGTAGCCTGCCTTGGCAAGAGCGGTAAGCAGACGGTCACGGTCGATTGTTTGCGTATTGACGCGCAGGGTGATGCTCGGAGGGGTGTCCAAGGAGGCAAGATAGTCCCTTGTCGTCTTCTCTCCGAGGGACGACAACAGCCTCTCGCAAAGGGGAAGCCCCACCGAATGGCGCACCGAGAGCGAGGCGGCAAGACCGACCTCCTCCTCGGTGGGAAGGATCATGCTCTTTCCCTGACGGATAAAGGCGCGGAGGATGGCGTTGACGAATCCCCCTCCCCGCTTTCCCGCCAGCTCCACCGTTTCGTTCACGGCGGCGTGATCGGGGATGCGATCGAGATAGGCAAGCTGATAGAGTCCCATTTGAAGCAGGATCTGCAACCGCCCGTCGATCTCGGACAGGGGACGCTTCGAAAGTTGCTCGACCGTGTGATCCAGCGTCAGGCGCTTTTCCAGCACCCCGTAGACCAAGGTCGTCACCAATCCGCGGTCGGCATCCGAGAGATGCGACCGTTGGAGGGCGGCGTCCAGAGCCAGATTGGAATATTGCCCCTTCGTCTCGCATTTGACGAGAACGTCAAGGGCAAGCTCTCTTGGTGTCATGCCGTCGCCCTCAGCGTCTGGAATTGCGCGCGATCAGAACCAGACGAAGCAGGGAGAGCAGAGCCACCGCCAGAGCCGCCACATAGGTCATGGCCGCTGCCGACAGCACGCGCCGCGCGCCCCTTTCCTCGTCAGAGGAGGCAACCAAACGGTTCTCGCGCATGCCCTCCATCGCGCGCGCCGAGGCGTTGAACTCGACGGGGAGGGTGACGAGCTGGAACAGCACCGAAAGCCCGAACAGGGCGATGCCTGCCAGCATGAGCCCGTCTCCCAGAGCAGATGCGAAGAACAGACCGAGCAAAAACAGCGGCATGGCAAGATTCGAGCCGATATTGCACAGAGGAATGATCTTCATACGCAGAGACAGCGGCGCGTAGTTGTTCGCGTGCTGAATGGCGTGTCCCGCCTCGTGGCAGGCAACGCCGATGGCGGCGATCCCACGGGAATGGTAGACCGCGTTGGAGAGATTGAGCGAGCGGTTTCGCGGATCGTAGAAGTTTTGCAGATCGTCCCCACCCGACAGACAGTTGACGGGGACGGAATACAGCCCGTTCGCGTCGAGAAGTCTCCGCGCGGCCTCGGCTCCCGTCAAGCCGCTTTGAGAGGGGATGTTGCTATATTTCGAGAAGGCGCTCTTGACGCGGAATTGCGCCCAAAGCGTGAAAAACAGACCGGGGAGAACGACCAGGAGCGTCCAATCCCCAAAAAAGAGTCCAAACAGCATAGAAGTGTTCCTTTCTAAGGTTTTCGGCGGCCGCCGTCAACCGAGACGGTCGCCCACGGCGATCCTTCTTCCGTTGATCCAAGCGGCGGCAGTCATGCGTCCCTTCCCCTCGGGAAGGACGGCGAGCAGGCGGATCGCGCCCTCGCCGCAGGCCACCGTCACGCCTCCGTTTTCAAGCGACAAAACAACGCCTGCCTCGGCATCGGTTGTCGGCACGTCGCCCGCGATCTCGGCCTTCACCACCTTCAAGAGCTTGCCGTCGGGGGTCTTCGTGAAGGCAAGGGGGAAGGGAGAGAGGCCGCGGATCTGGTCGTGCAGATGCTTGGCCGAGAGCGAAAAATCCAATCGACAGTCGCTCTTTTCGATCTTGGCGGCGTAGGTCGCCTTGGTATCGTCTTGCTTTTGGGGAGTCAGCGTCCCCTCTCGGATGCCGCGAAGGGTATCCAAGAGAACGCGCGCACTGCACGCACCCATTTTGTCGTGCAGAGCCTCAAAATCGTCGTCCTCGGTGATCTCCACCTCGCCCGACAGAAGCATATCTCCCGTGTCCAGCCCCGCGTCCATTTTCATGGTGGTGATGCCGGTGAGGGGTGAACCATCCATGATCGCCCGTTGCATGGGGGCGGCGCCGCGATAGGCGGGCAGGAGCGAGCCGTGAACGTTGACGCATCCGTGGGTGGGAAGCTCCAAGATCCACGGAGGCAGGATCTTTCCGTAGGCAGTGACCACGATCAGGTCGGGCGCGAGGCTTGTGATCGTCTCCCTCGCCTCGTCACTTTTGAGGGTGGTGGGCTGGTAGACCGGTATTCCCTTTTCCTCCGCGTAGACCTTCACGGGCGGCGGCGTGAGGAGATAGCCTCTCCCCTTGGGCTGGTCGGGCTGGGTGACCACGCCGATGATCTCCTCGCCTGCCTCCACCATCGCGCGGAGCGAAAAGAGCGCGAAATCCGGCGTTCCCATAAACAGAATTTTCATGTCGTCTCCTTTTTATGCGTCGAGGGTCACTCGGAACGGATCATGCAGTCGATGAAAAGCTTTCCATCCAGATGATCCAGCTCATGGCAGAGCGCACGGGCAAGCAGATCGCTGCCCGAGATGTCGAAGCTCTTGCCGTTGCGGTCGAGCGCGCGGACGGTGACGTGACGGGGACGCTTCGTGACCCCCCATTTGCCGGGCAGAGAGAGACAGCCCTCCGACTCCTCCTGCTCCCCCGCATAGGCGATGATCTTGGGATTGATCAGTTCGATCAGCTCGCCCGGCTCGACCTCCACCACCGCGATGCGGCGCAAAACGCCCACCTGCGGCGCGGCAAGTCCACAGCCGTCGGCCTCGCGCATGGTCTCGGCCATGTCGTCGAGAAGCGTGAGGATCCGAGGGGTGATCGTTTCCACAGGGCGACAGACCTTTCGCAGGATCTCGTCGCCGTATTTTACAATATTCAGCTTTGCCATTGTATCGTGACCTTCTTTCTTTTTGGGGTATTCGGGAGACGCTCTTTCCCTTTTTTTACAGATGTTACAGATTGGACGGATTGAAGTCGATGCTCAGATGCACGCGGCGGCCGCAGTTGGTGTTGAAGCGGCAGAGAAGCGCGTGAAAGAGCGACATGGTCTCCTTGGTCTGTCTGCACTTGATGACCATGCGAAGCCGATAGCGGTTGTCCACCCGATACACGGGGGCTTCAAAGGGACCGAACACGATCATATCCACCTTTTGTCCCACCTCTCCCTCGCGCAATTCGTTCAGCTCGGAGGTCAGCTTCTTGGCGGCTATGAGCGCCTCGCTTTCCAAGACACTGCTCACGGTGAGAAGCGCGATGTCACAGCTCGGCGGAAAGCACAACAGCCTTCGCAGTCGGATCTCACGCGCATAGAAGGTGGGGTAATCCTGCCGACAGGCAAGGGTGATGATCTCATGATCGGGGTTGGAGGTCTGGATCACGGCGCGACCCGACAGCTCTCCCCGTCCCGCGCGTCCGATCACCTGCGTGAGCATCGAAAAGGTACGCTCGGCGGCGCGGTAATCGTCGAGATAGAGCGAGGCGTCGGCCAACAGCACGCCAACCAGCGTGACGTGGGGAAAATCATGTCCCTTGGTCACCATCTGCGTGCCGAGCAGGATGTCAGCCTCATGGCGTCGGAATGCGCCCAGCATCTGCTCATACGCGGTCTTGGAGACGGTGGTGTCGGCATCCATCCGCAAGACGCGCGCCGAGGGAAAGAGACGCGAAAGCTCCTCCTCTGCCCGTTGCGTGCCGTAGCCCATATGGGCGAGATGCTCCGATTGACAGGAGGGGCAGACCCTCGGCAGTGGCCGTCTCTCGCCGCACCAGTGGCAGACCAGCTCCCCCTGCGCGTCGCCTCGGCGGGTGTGGTAGGTCATGGCCACCGAGCATCGCGGACAGGACAGCGGCTCTCCGCAGGATCGGCAGGAGATGGCGCGATGGTAGCCCCGACGGTTGAGAAACAGGATCGCCTGCTCGCCGCGGTCGAGGGTGACCTTCAATTCCTCCACCAAGCGACGGCTCAGCTCGGAGCGATTCCCCGCTTGCAGCTCCTGCCGCATATCCACGGGGATCACAGTGGGGAGTGACGCGCCTCCGCATCGGTTTGGCAGACGGATGAGCGAATACGCGCCCTCCTCTGCCCGTTTATAGCTTTCCAGGGACGGCGTGGCCGATGCCAGAAGCATCAGAGCATGGTGATGCTTACAGCGATAGCGCGCGATGTCCTTGGCGTGATATTTCGGATTCTGGTCGGATTTATAGGTGTGCTCCTGCTCCTCGTCAATGATGATCGCTCCCAGATGATTCACGGGTGCGAAGACAGCCGAGCGCGTTCCGATCACCACGTCTGCCTCGCCGCGACGGATGCGACAGTAGGCGTCGTAGCGCTCTCCCGTTGAGAGAGCCGAATGGATCACCGCCACACGCGAGCCGTAGCGCGCGCAGAAGATCGACACCGATTGCGGCGTCAACGCGATCTCGGGAAGCAAGAGGATCACGCCGCGACCGTCGGCGAGAAGCTCGTCGATCAGGGCGGTCATGACACGGGTCTTTCCGCTCCCCGTCACACCGTGAAGGAGCGCCGCGCGCGGCTCTCCCGTTTTCGTCAGAGCCACAAGCTCCGACAGCGCCGCCGTTTGATCGGCGTTCAGCTCCAAGGGAGTTTGCCCGACGAAGGGGGTGTCGGTATAGGGATTGCGCGAGACCTGCTCCTCCTGACACATGATCAGTCCCTTGCTCTCCAAGGCCTTGAGCTGTGCGGGGGAGGCGTTCGCCTCGGCGGCCAGCTCGGCAGAGGACATGGGAGCCGCCACCTGCAACAAAACCGACAGGATCCGACGGTGTCCCTCCGAGGACAGACGGATCTCGTTGCATTCCATTCCGTCGGCAAGCTGCGCGGCGGCACTCTCGGAGACCGCCAGCGACCACATCCGCCTCGTTTTTCCCTCCTTCGCCTCGCGCAGGATCACCCTCCGACGGATCCATCCCTCTGCCAAAAGACGGCGGAGCGAGGATTCCACCTGTGGGCCGTAGCCCTCCCGCAGGGTCTTGCGGGGGGTCTCTCCGTGCTCGGAAAGGTAGGTATAGACGAACAAATCCGACGCTCTTTTCAGCTCGTCGGAGGGGTTGGCTATCTGCGTCTCGGTCAGGTCGTATAGTTCACACAGGCGCGAGATGGCGGCGGCGGGGACCATCGTCCGCACCGCATCTCCCGTGGAGCAGAGTGTTTTGCTTTTGAGAAAGGCGCAAAGCCCCTGCATCTCCTCATCCAAGGCGATGTTTTCGGGGCAGAGCGACTTGATAAACTTCGTCATCTTATAGGCGGAGGTGTCCCGTATCTCGGACACAAGCCCGATCCGAAGCTGATTTCGGATGCCGAAGGGAACGGTGACGAACCGCCCAACGGTCACCTCCTCCCACAGATCCACGGGGATCTCATAGTCATAGATCCCGTCGATATGGTAGGGATTGTCCAACAGGCAAACGCCTGCGTACCGCGCGTTCAAGTTGGATTATTCCTCGTCGAGGAGCGCGTCCTCCTCTGCGGCGGCAGCCTCAGCGGCCTCTCTCTCGCGACGACGGTCCTCGGCGTGCTCGTCGATGACGTACTCGCCGGTGTGGAGTCTGCCGATGGCGACCTTCACGGCCTTCTCGTCGCGCAATTCACGGTCGATCATCGAAAGGATGGCGCGGTCGGTGTCCTTGTTTCCGGTCTGCGCTCTCTCGGCCTCGGTGCGCTGACGCACGTATTCGTTGGTGATGATACGGGCGCATTTTGCGGTGGCCAATGCCAGCTCGTAGCGGTTGTAGCGTCCTTGGGTAAGCTCTTCAATGGTAGGGTGCAGCATGGTGTTCTCTCCTTTTGGAAATGTGATGTATGGTGTCTTGTTTTTTTCAAAAATGGGGTGGTCAGTTCTCGAAGAAGGACGAAACGGCGTCGGGCGCGCGGCGAACTGCGTGGCTCTCGGCCTCCACGATGGCGCGGATCTCCTCGGCGCAGGCCTCGGCTCCGTTGTCCTGATTGTAGACCACGTAGTCGTATTGCGGCAGGTGGGTCAATTCCACTCTTGCCTGCGCAAGTCGCTTCAAAATGACCTCCTCGGTCTCGGTACCCCTTCCTCTCAGCCGCTCCTCGAGCTTGGAGTAAGAGGGGGGCAGGAGCATGATGGCGACCGCGTCGGGGCGGATCGCCTTGACGTTCATCGCGCCCTGTACCTCGATCTCAAGGATCAGGTTTCTCCCACTTTCGAGGATCTCCTCGGTCTCACGCTTGAGCGTTCCGTAGTAGTTTCCGCAGTATTCGGTGTACTCCAAAAGCTCATCGTTTCGGATGTGGCTCTCGAATGCCTCGCGCGAGATGTAGTGGTAATGCACGCCGTCCTGCTCTCCGGGTCGCGGGTCACGGGTGGTGACGGAGACCGAAAAGGCATAGTCGGGTGATTCGAGCAACAGACGGTTTACAGTCCCCTTTCCGCTTCCGGCAGGGCCGGAGACCACGAGCAAAAGTCCTTTTTTCATATGCTTCCTCTTTTCTTGCCCCGATGGGCGATGGTAGTCGATGGTGCTTGGCGGAGGGGTCAATCCTCCTCGTCGGGATCCTCCTCGTCCATCTCTCCCTCACTGCTGACGAGACGGTTTGCGATGGTCTCGGTCTGGATCGCGGAGAGGATGACGTGCTCGGAATCGGTGATGATGACGGCGCGGGTGCGTCTGCCACAGGTGACGTCAATGGCTCTGCCATCGTCCTTGGAATCCTGGATCAGACGCTTGATGGGGGCGGAATCGGGGTTTGCCAAGGCGACCACGCGCTCGGCAGCCACCATGTTTCCAAATCCCACGTTGATGAATTTCATAGGTAAATCTCCTCGCTTCCTTTGCTGTGGAATGATCTTTTCTTATTCGAGATTCTGGATCTGCTCGCGGAGCTTTTCCAGAATGCATTTTTCGTCGACCACGAGCTGAGCGATCTCGGCTTGGTTGCTCTTGGAGCCGGTGGTGTTCACCTCGCGGTTCATCTCTTGGAGCAGAAAATCCAACCGTCGGCCGGCAGGCTCATTGCCCGCGAGGATCTCGCCGAAGGTGTCCAGATGCAGCCGCAGACGCACCAGCTCCTCGTCGATGGCGACCTTGTCCGCAAAGATGGCGCACTCGGTCAGGAGCCGTCCCTCGTCGGGGGTGATGTGGTTGTCGGAGAGGGCGTCACGCACGCGCTGTGCCAGCCTCTCGCGATAATGCTCCACGCTGTCCTGTGACAGCGCCTCGATCCTTTTTGTGATGGCGCGGATCTCATCCAGCTTCGCCGTAAGATCGCGATAGAGCTTTTCGCCCTCGCCCTCGCGCGAGGCAAGGAAGGCGTTGGTCGCCTTTTCCAAGACGGGACGAAGATCCTCCCACTCCCGCTCGACGTCCTCCTCGGGACGCTTGGTGACGAACAGGGCGGAATTGGCGGCCACCCGCATCACCGAAATATCGTCGCGAAGACCGTATTCGTCGCGCAGACGGTAGAGTGCTTCGAGATAGCCCTTCAAGTAGTCCTCGTCGAGGGTGACCGTGCCCGTCGCTTGGGATGCCTCCACCGAGATCGAGACCTCCACCTTTCCGCGCGCCACGCCCTTCGCTTGCAGATAGGGCTTGATGCGCTCCTCCAAATAGCTCACGGAGCGGCTGATCCGCACCGCGCAATCAAAATACCGACTGTTCACCGATTTGATCTCCACGGTGATCTCTTTTCCGTTCACGGTCTCACGGCATCTGCCGAAGCCCGTCATGCTTCTGACCAATTCGGAACCTCCTCTCAAAAAAGGGTATATAGTATTATTGTACCGCATTTTATTGAAAAAGTCAAGATATTAAGAAAGAATTATAAAAGATTATATAAGAGAGAGGCCCGCCGACGAAAAATATTCGGATTGATTGCATCATAACACATAGACGGAAGGGCGGCGATGATGGGAAAGAAGCGGCGGGAGCAAGCCCCCGCTCTACGGTTTTTTCCACAAAAACACGCACAAGATCCGTCCACGCACAACATTATTCCTCCCCCCTTTTTTAAGGTTCTTGGTAGAGGGGAGGCTTGGAGGGGAGACCCCTTCTTGTCTAAGAAGGGGTCTCCCCTCCAAGGTCTTTCTCCTCCTCCGCTCTCAAACTCCATGTCCCGTCGGTGATGGTGGAGG
>JAZSKO010000142.1:0-3804 GCA_045534875.1 Eubacteriales bacterium
GGAGAGGACTTTTTTCACTGCAATGTGTGATAGCATCCCCGTCGGGGTATGAAGCGGAAGAGTTTCGCTCACATTCCCCGATCGTTGGGAGCGGCACCTTGCCGCAAAGTCCTCTCCCCTCCAAGGTCTTCCCTATATCAAATCACTTCCAAACTCCGAATGTAAGCAGAGCCTTCGGTGCGTTTTACGAAAAGAGCGAGGTAGGATGCCGTGTTGCCATCCTCATCGGTGAGCGAGAAGGACAGGCGGTAGGTGCTGGCGGTCTCCTCTAAGGCGAGGGGGGTGCAGGTCACGGACAGAGAGCGAGCCTGCGTGGGGGCGAGGTAGCAGGACGAGCGGGAAAGGTAAGAGAAGCGCTCGCCGTCGCGGTTGGAGACCGAGGATGCGCCGAGATAGCGGATAGCGGCGTTCTCAAAATCCGAGGCGGGGATCATCACCGATGCGTTCAGGTGCGGATACTGCTCGGACACCGAGCGGCAAAGAGTGGGATTGCCGAGGTATTGCGAGTAATTGTCGCGCATCAGAGCGTTGAGAAGCTCGTCGCGGTAGAGGCGAACGGCATCCGAGGGCGAGTCGAAGGCATCCAGCTCCACCGAGCCCGTGGCCAAGACCTCTACCGAGGAGCAAAGATCACGGGAAAGGTCACTGTCAACGAGGTGCTGAGTCAGGACGGTCTCCGCGCGATAGGCACGAAGGTCAGCCCCGAACAGGCGACGGACCCAAAGGGAATTGTTGCCTGCCACGCAGGAGACGAGAAAGACCGAGACCAAAAAGAGAAGCAACAGGACCGTGAGCCCACGGCGACGCTTCCGTCTTCTTTGATAGTATCCCATACGCATCCTCCTTTCCTCGACGAGATCATCCCGAATCCGACAAAATCTTCCAACTATATTGTAGCATATCGCTTTCGTTTTGTCAAGCATCTTTTCTGTCCTTTTTTACAATATCTTGTATTTTTTGATCGAAGCAAACCACTTTATGTTTGAATTTGTCGTAGTAGGACATGAATTTTGTCGCAGTGGACAAAATATGCGACATCAAACAAGAAAAAGTGAAAAAAAAGGGAGAAAGGATGCTTTACAAACCGAGGAAAATGGTGTATAATAGAGGTAATGACAAAACCGAGAGGAGGGGAGAGCATGCGGATCCGCATTCCAAAGGAAAACGGCGACCTGCGCCGATACGTGCTTCGACGCCGATGCCTGCAAATGTTCGGCTATCTGCTCTGGACAGCGGCGCTGGTTTACGGAGCGATCGCCTATAACGCCGCCCACGCCACCTATCCCCCCCATCGCCTGATCCTTGGCTGGAAGCTGGCTGTTTGGATCGCCGCCGTGTTGGTGTCGGGCTTTTTCCTCTTTCGTGTGCCGGGGATGATCAAGGGAAGGGGCTTTGTTGGAACGATCAAGCGTTCGAGCCTCGCCCATTCCTACACCCACTCCGCCGACCCCGGAGCGGCCGACCCCGTGGACTACGATTTTCGCCTGCACACCTCCCTTGTGGTACAGACCGAGCAGGGCAAGCGTCGCCGTGTTCGCTTTGAGCAGAAGCCGGGCTTCTATCTCTACTACTATGAGGGAACGAGGATCTGCAAGCTGTCGGGACTCCCGTACCCTCTGCGCGATCCTGCCTCGGTGACATCAACCGAGGATGGAAACCGCAAGACACACGGCGATGATCTTTCAGGGGGGCATCTTTGCGTTGCCTGCGGGAGGCTGAATCGGCATTTGGAACAGCCCTGCACCGGATGCGGTCTTTCTCTCATCGACCCATGCGTGTTGTTTGAAAAAAAGCAGGATGACGGAACGGAGGACATATGAACGGAACAGTTGGAGGATTCTTTCTCTCCTTTTTGCAATTTGTTTTGACCCTGCCGGGGATCTTTTTGATCTGCGGATTGGTGATGTACCTGTTGTCGTGGCTCTACGCGCGCCTGCTTCGGGGAGACGCGGAGGGAATGGTGGACATCACCTCCTTTGTCGGCTCGCCCATCCATGAATTGGGACACGCCGCCATGTGTCGGCTCTTTGCTCACAAGATCACCAAGCTCTGCCTCTGGACGCCGCGTCCCGAGAACGGGGTCTACGGTTATGTGGAGCATAGCTACTCCAAGCGCAATCCGTGGGCAAGGCTTGGAAACCTATTCATCGGGGTTGGGCCGCTTTTGAGCGGGCTGGGTGTCGTGGTCGTGGTGCTGTGGCTCTGCTTTCCCCCTCTTTGGAAGGACTACCTGCTCACATCCAAGGAGATCATGCACACACAAGAGCCGCTTCGCGTGATCCTTTCCACCCTCGGATCGATGTTTCGGGGGCTTTGGGCGTCGCTTCGCGAGGATTGGCTGAAAAGCCTGCTGGGGCTACTGATCCTGCTGCCGCTGTCGGCGCATCTTTACATCAGCCCTAAAACCATCGGAAAGAGCCTTGGTGCTTTGATCGTGATGGTGCTGTTTTCGTTACTGCTCACCCTCGTCACCTTCTGGACGCCTGCCGCAGGACCGATCCTGCGAGGACTTGGCTTGTTCCATCTGCGCGTGGTGTCCCTGTTCGCTCTCATGGCAGGACTGTTGCTGATTTGGGTGGTATTTGCGGGCATTTGGGCGTTGGTGCGCCTGTTGATCCGCAGCTTTTGAGGTCTTGATACGAAAGAGAAGGGGAACGTCGACAAGGGACGCGCCCCTTCCTGCTTTTGGAGACGAAGAAAAAGAAAAAAATCAAGCGGATGCCCTTGACAAAGAGAGGGAAATGTGTTATAATATATCAAATTTTATGAAGTAGGATTGTTTTGGTGATGTGCGCCGATTCCAAAGGGCGGTTTTCCCAATCGAATCGGAGGAGCGTGTCTCCAAAAACAGGTCTTGTCGACGTCGGCAGGGCTTTTTTGTTAAAAACGGAGGAAAAGAACCATGGCAGTATTTTTGAATGAACCGTCGCATACCTTTAACGAGTATCTGTTGATCCCGGGCTACTCTTCTGCGGAGTGTGTCCCCGCCAATGTGAGTCTGCAAACACCCTTGGTAAAATTTAAAAAGGGAGAGAAGTCGGCGATCACCATGAACATCCCCATGGTGTCGGCTATCATGCAGTCGGTATCGGGAGATCGCTTGGCGGTGGCTCTTGCCATGGAGGGCGGCGTTTCCTTTATCTACGGCTCGCAGTCCATCGAGGACGAGGCGGCCATGGTCAAGAGAGCCAAGAACCACAAGGCAGGCTTTGTGGTGAGCGACTCCAACATCACCCCCGACCATACGCTGGCGGATGTGGTGGCCTTGAAGGAGAGAACCGGACACTCCACGGTTGCCGTCACCGATAACGGACGAGCAAACGGAAAGCTCTTGGGAATCGTGACGGGACGCGACTACCGCGTGAGCCGTATGGACCCCGCAACCAAGGTCTCCGAGTTCATGACGCCGTTTGAGAAATTGATCTGGGCCAAGGAAGGCACGACCCTCAAGGAAGCGAACGACATTATCTGGGACAACAAGCTCAACTCGCTTCCCATCGTGAGCGAGGAGGGCAACCTCTGCTACATGGTGTTCCGCAAGGACTACGAGACGCACAAGAGCAACCCCAACGAGCTGTTGGATGCCTCCAAGAGATACGTTGTGGGAGCCGGAATCAACACCCGTGACTACGCCGAGCGCGTGCCTGCCCTGATCGAGGCAGGAGCGGACGTGCTCTGCATCGACTCCTCCGAGGGCTTCTCCGAGTGGCAGAAGCGGGCCCTCCATGACATACACAGTGCCTTCGGTCCCCAGGTGAAGGTGGGGGCAGGCAACGTGGTGGACCGGGAGGGCTTCCTCTTTCT
>JAZSKO010000146.1:0-11658 GCA_045534875.1 Eubacteriales bacterium
TGTTTTTTACAATCGCGACGAGGTGCTTTCCCTGTTCTGTCTTGACGGTGAATGCCGTCAGATCGCGGTCAGCTCCCTGCGTCACATTTTCTTCTGAGGAGGAGTCTCTATGCACACAAGTGAGGTTCGCGCGTTCGTTCCCGAACGCGATCAGCTTCTTGGAAAGGACGAGCAGAGCTGTCCCTTATTTCATGACGATCTTGCCGTACTGGATCCCGCAAAGGGATTTGCCGTTCTCGCCGCCAGAGGTCCGTCTCTGTTCTCGGCGGAAGCGATCAAGCTGTCAAGCGAGGAATCGGCGCACCTGATGGCCTCCTTAGGAGAGGAATTGGTGGGCGTTTTGTGGGAGGGCAAGCCTCTTTTGGTCTTTCCGTCCCTGCTCGCTCATACGGGTCTGCTCCCTGTCATCCTCCCGCACGGCGATCCCGCTACGGTAGCAAGAACCCTTCTTTGCTTGCCCATGTCTGTTTGTCCCTCAACCGCTCTTTCGGCACTTGCCGAGCGAGGACAAAGTCCAAATGAGCTTTACGGATCGATCACGGAAAGCGTGCTCCATTGCAAGCGCGTCCTGTCTCCAAAGGAGCCCGTGGATCTGCGCTTGCACAGCGCATGGGTGGGCGCGCTGGCGGGGTGTCGGGTCGATGTGACCGCCTTGCCCTTGGAAGAGCTCTCGCTTCTTCCCTCGGATCTGGCCAAGTGGACGGTCTTTCTTCTCTGCGTACTCCTATCTCTGCGCGGAGACAGCGCACAGCCCTCCAATCTGCAAGCGGGTGAGCGAACCGAGGAAGCCTATGCCCTGCACTTCCTTCACACCTCTCAGCAACGGAGCGCGCGGCATTCGCCCGTCAAGCGTCTCTACGCCTTCATGGAGCATCCCGCCTTCTCGTCCTTTTCCTTGGAAAAGACCGCGAAGGGGATCGTGATTGACGCCGTTTTGCACCGTCGCGCCTCTCTTTCCCTCCTGCACGCCACAAGCGAGCTTCTTCGCTTTTCGGTGGAGATCACAGCCGAGGCATCCTGAAAAAGCAAACGCCCTGCGGATCGACAAGCGATCCGCAGGGCATTTTTTGTTTATATCGTTCGTTTTTTACGCAAATACCATTCGATCAAGGGCAGGCTCACGATGAACAGGAGCGAGGCGTAGATCAAAAGATCTCCAATGACCGAATAGACAGTCCTCGTTTGTCGCATGGAGACGTCACAAACGGCGTAGCCCTCCACAAGTGGCTCGATCCAATGAAGCGTCTCTCCCGTTGGGGAGATCACCGAGGAGATACCCGTGTTGGCAGAGCGGAGGATATACCGTCCCTGCTCGATGGCGCGAAGCTGTGCCTGCGCCTGATGCTGGTAGACCGCCGCCGAATCGTAGAACCACGAATCGTTGCTGGATATGATCATCAGCTCGGCTCCGTCACGCACGCTGTCCATTCCCAGCTTCTCATAGATCGAATCGAAGCAGATGAGCGAGCCGATCTTTCCCCAAGGGGTGTCGAACAGAGCGGTACTGTCCCCTGCCGTCATCTCGCCTCCCAAGGAGACAAGCTCGGCAAGCGGCGGGATGACCGCAACGATCACATTCTTCCACGGAACGAACTCTCCAAAGGGAACCAGATGGCGCTTGTCATAGCGTTGCTCGCTGATCTCCCCCTCGGCAGTGACGAGAATGAGCGAATTGTACTCGGCATCCTCCTCGGTGCAGATCGTCCCCACCACAAGCGTGATACGGCATTCCCTTGCCAAGTCGCTGACAAAGTCCTGCAAGTATTGGCTGTGATTGAAGGTATACGGCAGAGCCGTTTCGGGCCAGATCACAAGCTCCGCGCCCTCGGCCGCCGCCTGTCGCGTGAGGAATTCGTAGGTGTCCTCGATGCGATACTGGCTGTCGCTATCCCATTTTTCATGCGAATTGATGTTCCCTTGGATCACCGCCGCGCGAACCATCCTCTCTCCCTGCCTCGTCCCCTGCATCAGAAGCGAGCCGAGGGCGAGATTGCCGAGGATCAAGAAAGCCGACAATAAAAAGCAAAGCGTTTGCTTGTGACGGTAGAGGAACAGATAAGCCAGAAAGCCGTTGACCAAGAGGATCAGAAGGCTGACGCCGTATGACCCGAAGATCGACGAGATCTGCAGCATGGAGAGGTAGTTGACCTGTCCGAGGCAAAGCCTTCCCCACGGAACGCCCATCCAAGAGAGTGTGGACGACCATTCAAACACCAGCCAAAGAGCGGCAAAGAGGATGGGCTTGCAGAGCGGCAGGCGTCGCAAAGCGCCGCTTTTCGCGATCAAGCGGTAAAGAAGCAGGATGAGTCCTCCGGGGATGGCCTGCAAAAGCGAGAGCCCCAGCCATCCTGCCAGCACCACCGCCAAGGAGGCTCCCTCGTCCAGCCCCACGAAATCCAAGGGGTAGAGCCGAACGAACCAATGGTAGAGAACGAAATAGTAGGCGAACACCATCAAAAACCCATACCCATAGCACTGTTTGAGCTTGATATGCTCCCCGTCGCCAAGCCAAAAGCAGGCGGCGATCAGCGGAATGAGCGTGACCCATTCCAGAAATCCAAGACTTGGAAAGACCAGCGTCAGAGCCGTGAGGCAGGCGCCTCCGACCAAAAAGAGCCATACGATGCGCGGTCTTTCTTCAAAAAGACGGTTCAAAGAGCGTCTCCTTCCTTATATCCAAAATCCTTTAAAAACCAGACGGCATCCGTCCCGATGCAAACGCTTTTCCCGTTGAGATAGCCCAAGGGACCCTCGTCGTTGGGAAAGCGGAAGGTCAGGCGGTAGGCGTAGAGTGCCTGATGCTTGTAGCCCTCGGCTCGGTCAAGACGGTTCTCGCCGTACTTTCCGTCCCCCAAAAGAGGATGTCCAATGTGCGAAAGATGCGCGCGGATCTGATGCGTGCGTCCCGTCACCAGCTCCACCTCCAAGAGGGCGCGGTCGTCCCTCTCGCGCAAAACGCGGTATTTCGTGATGATCTCCTTAAAGCCCGGACGTTGCCGATCCGAGATCTCCACCATGTTGGCGGCGCTGTCCTTGCGAAGCCACGCGCGCAAGGTATCCTTCTTCCTTTTCGGGATACCGTGTACCGCGCACAGGTAGCATTTTTGAAGCTGATCCAAGCGGATCTTTTCGTTCATCTCGCGCAAGCCCTCCGCCGTTTTGGCCGCGATCACGATGCCACCCGTGTTGCGGTCGATGCGGTTGCAAAGCGCGGGCGCGAAGGATCGCTCCTCGTCGGGACGGTACTCCCCCTTTTGGGCAAGGTAGGCCTGCACATGAAGGATCAGGGTGTTCTCCGCTCCCTCCACGTCCTCATGCACCAGCACCCCGGGACGCTTGTTGAGAAGCAGGATGTGCTCATCCTCGTAGAGGATCTCCAGCTTCGGCGTGATGCGAAAGAGCGCGCCTCTGTCCTTTTCGGGGGTCTCGAAAAACTCATCACGCAGAAAAAGCTGGATCTCGTCGCCCTCGGCGAGAAGATAATTGGGCTGGGTGCGCGCGCGGTTGACCTTGATCTTTTTCGTGCGGATGGCCTTATACATCATGGACATGGGCAGACCCTTGACCGCCTTGGTCAAAAATTTATCCAGACGCTGACCTGCGTCGTTTCGGTTGATCTTGATACTCTGCATTGATACAAGCGGCGGAGAATCCGTTGCCGTTTTCTCCGCCCTCCTTACAAATTATAAAAGCCGTTTTCTCAAAGCGTGCCGAAGATACGGTCACCCGCGTCTCCAAGTCCGGGAACGATATAGGCGTGATCGTTGAGACACTCATCCAGCGCGGCGGTGTAGATATCCACGTCGGGATGCGCCTCCTGCACGCGCTTCACGCCCTCAGGCGCCGCCACGAGGCACATGAAGCGAATGTTCTTGCATCCGCGCTTTTTGATCATCGTCAAGGCATCCACGGCAGACCCTCCCGTTGCCAGCATGGGGTCGACCAAGATCACAATGCGCTCGTCGATGTCCCCCGGCAGCTTGCAGTAGTACTCCACGGGAAGGTGCGTCTCGGGATCACGGTAAAGACCGATATGTCCCACCTTCGCCACAGGGATCAGGCTCAGAAGCCCGTCCACCATACCAAGTCCCGCGCGCAGGATGGGAACGATCGCAAGCTTCTTGCCCTTGATGGTCTTTGCCTGCATCTGCGCAAGCGGTGTTTCAATGGTGATCGTCTCCAAAGGAAGGTCTCTGGTCAATTCATAGCCCATCAGGAGCGCGATCTCCTCCAAAAGCTGACGAAAATCCTTCGATCCCGTTTTCTTGTTCCGCATGATCGACAGCTTGTGCGTCACCAAGGGATGGTCAACGATGTGCAATGTACTCATAACAGTTCTCTCCTTTTTGTCCAAGCATTCTACGAACATTATACAACGATTCCTCCCCTTTTTCAAGAGTAATTTATGAATTTTCTTTGTTTTTTTGCAAAAATCATTTACATTCCGGAAAATCCGTGCTAAAATATATAGAGATGATAGAATGGGAAAGGAGGCTCTGCGGTGAACGCAAATCCAACGGTTGGCATCCTCACCTTGGGATGCAAGGTAAATCAATACGAATCCGAGGCGATCGCCGAGGGCTTCGCGGCAGACGGCTTTCGCGTGCTTCCCCCCACCGAGGTGTGCGACGCGTATGTGGTGAACACCTGCACCGTCACCTCCGAATCCGACCGCAAGGTACGGCAGGCAGTGCGACGTCTGCAAGGGAGGAATCCGTCGGCGGTTTTGGTGGTAACGGGGTGTCTGGCGCAGACCGATCCCGACCAGCTCGCCTCGATCCCCGGAGTGGACGCGATCTGCGGAAACGGCGTCAAGCTCCGCGTGATCCCGCTCGTCACGGAGCTTTTAGAGCGAAAGAAAAAGGCGACGACACCGATCCTTGACCGTCCCCCTCTCGCCGATTGCGGCTTTGAGGCGATGCGGATCACACATTTTGACCGCACACGCGCCTACATCAAGATTCAAGACGGCTGTGAGAGCCGATGCGCCTACTGCATCATCCCGCAGGCGCGCGGCCCCATCCGCTCCAAGCCCTTAGAGGATGTGGTGGACGAGGTGACGGCTCTGACCGAGAACGGTTGCCCTGAGGTGGTGCTGACGGGAATCGAGACCGCCTCCTACGGAAAGGATCTCGACGGATGTGATCTGGCAGACCTTCTCTGTCGGATCGACCGAATCCCCGGCATCGGTCGGGTGCGGCTCGGGTCGCTCGATCCCTCCTTGATCACCCCCTCGTTCGTCTCTCGCATCGCGGGGCTGTCCTCCCTCGCTCCGCATTTTCATCTTTCGATGCAGAGCGGATCGGACGGCGTGCTTGCCCGTATGCGTCGCAAGTACAACACACGCATGGCGCTGAGGGCAATCTCCCTGCTCCGAGACGCCATTCCAAAAGTGCAATTCACCACAGATATGATCGTGGGCTTCCCACAAGAAACCGAGGAGGAATTCGCACAGACGCTTGCCTTTGTTGAGGAAGCGCGCTTTTTGATGATCCATGTCTTCCCCTATTCCCGTCGAAAGGGGACGGAGGCCGATCGCATGGAGGGACAGGTCCCCGAAGCGATCAAGCACCGTCGCGCGCTGTGTCTTTCCGAGATGCAGGCCAACATTCAAGCCTCTATCCTGCAAGACATGGTAGGCAAGACGGTTCCCGTCCTGTTTGAGACCTATGAGAACGGTTTGATCCACGGTCACACCCCCGATTTCGTGGAGGTGGCTTGCCCCTCCCCCACACACCGACACGCCGAGACCCTCTCTGTCCTTTTGACCGAGGTCAAGGAGGGCTATTGCATGGCTAGCCTGCAAAGCGAACCATTCGCAAATTCATTTGGAAAGGAGACGAACGGCCCTGTCCGCTCGCAAAAAACACCATGACCTTTGAACAGAACGGTAAGATCCCGAACTTTGGCAATTTTACCCCCGCACAGCTTCAACAGCTCATCTGGGATCTCTCCCTGCATATCACCCCTGCTCAGATCCAATTTTGCAGCTCCTATTACCGCAATGCGGAAAAGGGACGCGCTCCCTTCTTTGCCGAAATAAAGCTCTTGGAGAGTCTTCTTGCACTCTCCCCCGATCCACGCGAGGTCACCCTTTCCGAGCTTTACACCAACGATGATTACGTTGCCGCCACCTATGCGGATATGATGAACAAGCGGCGCGAGCTGTACCCCAACGCCAAAACTCCGATCTCCTTGGGAGAGGCTCTGGGCATGGCGACCGCATACCTGTTCCGCGCAGGAAAGCGCTCCGAGCTTCCCATGACCGATCTGGTCCCCACCATGACCGAGCCAGAGGCGGCAGACGCCTCCTGTATCATGGCAAAAGGCGCGCATTCGGCGATCAGGCTCTCCAAAAAGCAACCCAATCCGGTCTTTGTACCGGGCGATCTGTTCCTTCTGATCCATCGCGGAGAGATGCCTATGTGGCGTTTTCGCGCGGAGATCGCGCCCTTTCTTGCCTCTCCCTCGATGGCAGACCGCGCAAAGCTCTCCTTGACCGTTCCCAAGTCGGGTCTTTTGCCTTTGCTTCTGCCCTTATGCCCCGACGTCTGCTACCGTCTCGCCGCTCTCACGCCTGCGGGTCGACCGATCTCGCCTGAACCCTTGTTCCATCACTACGCCGACTACCGCGTGGTTCTGGTTTCGAGGGAGCATGCTAAGTCCTTCGCCGCTGACGTGGAGGCAGCAGGCTTCCGAGTCAACGTCTTTGCATCTGTGATCAACGGGGAGCGCACCGAGTTCCTTTACCCTGAAAAGGAGCGTTCCTTCTCCTTGGAGACGCGCTTTCTGCGTCGCTTGACCCTTTCCGCTCCCATGGTGGCAAAGCTCCCGAACGAACCGCAACAGCCCGATTCCATTTCTATCGAGCCGCTTTCTGCCAAGTCCTGCTCCTATCTGGTCTCCTCGACCTGCCCGCAACGCTTGAAGATGGCGGATTGCACAGTGACCGTGGCGCAAGTGAAGATGCACGACGCCTTCTTCCGTTCGGCTCTGCACGCAACCGTCTCTGCCGTTCTGTCTCTGGCGGCAGGCGGCGCGGATTATGCCAAGGCGCGGTTGGCGGTCTGCTTGGAGATCCCTCCGATCGAAAACGATCCGCAGATGCTCGGAAAGGTGATGGCTTCGATCCTCGGTGTTTACCGCGCGCAATGCGAATTGGGCATCCCTGCCCCGATCCGCTCGATCAAAACCGTTTCCGAATTGGAAGAGCCGACGCTGTGCGTGTACGGTCTCACCTCCCAACGATCGATCCCCTCGCAGCTTGCCAAGGCGGGAAGCACGGTCTCTTGCGTGATCCCTCCCATGATGGAGGACGCCGCGCTCTCTTTTGACGAGCTTCGTCGCTTTTTGAATGAGATGAACCGTCAGCACGCTGAGGGCAAGCTCCAAAGCGCGCGCGTGATCTGTCGTCAAACCATCACCGAGGCGGTCGCGACGCAATCGGTTCACGGCTTGACCTGTCAGTTCCACGATGGCTTCATCGAGAACGGAAACGCCCTTCCCTTTGCTCTGCTCTTGGAGTCGAGCGAGCCGCTTCCCTATACCGCGATCGGCTCGGTGATCCCTGTGGAGATCCCCGAGGCCGAGCAAATAGACCTCCCCTCGCCGCAAAAGGCGCTCAACCGTGGGGATCACTGTGAGATCACGGTGCTGGCGTCTTCCACGGATACGGATGCCTTGTCGCTTGCCGCCTTCCTGCGTGACAACGGCGCATCCTGCCGTGTTCTTTCCGAGGCGGTCGAAGCCTCGACCCTGACGCGCTCGGTCCTGCATTCCCAGCTTTTGATCCTTTGCAACGGGATCACGCTCCCCGATACCGACGAGACGCACTTTGCCCTGCAAACGCTGGCGGCGGCCGGCGGCTCGGTGTTGACCTTTGGGGATTGCTCCCTGCCCTCGATCGGACGGATCCAAGCCTTTTCGGAGAGCGTTCGCGAGGAGATCCTTCTCCGTTTGCTCGAAAAAGAGGACTGAAAAAAGTTTTTTTGAAAAAAAAGAAAAAAATTTCAAAAAAGACTTGCAATCCGCATCGAAATATGATATAATAACCGATGTTATACGGTATTTTCTGCCCCGTACGGTGTTCGTTACGGTGAAGCGTTTAGAAGTAGGAGGTGTCAATCATGGCAAAATGCTGTATCTGCGGTAAGGGTGTTGTGTTCGGTCAGAACGTTTCTCACTCCCACAGAAAGACCAATAGAACCTGGAAGCCCAACATTCGCAAAATCAGACTGGAAGGCAGCAAATCAATCAACGTATGCTCCCGTTGCCTGCGTACCATGAAAAAGGCTTGATCGCTGATTGTGCAAATAAAGAGTATGGCAGACACATACATCGGTGTCTGCCTTTCTTTTTTGGTTCACCCCTCGACCTTCCCTTTTCAAACCACAGAATAGGAGACCTATCATGAACAAAGAAAAAATCGACCGCATCAACGAGCTGGCAAGAAAGTCTAAGGATGGCGGCTTGACCCCTGAGGAGGCCGCCGAGCAGCAGGCACTCCGTCAGGAATATTTGGAGGAATTTCGTGCGCAGTTCCGCTCGACCTTGGAGCACACCGTGATCCAAGATCCCGACGGCACGCGCACCCCCCTGCCCGAGTATCGCACCAAGCACGAAAAATAAGAAAAGCCCTTTACAAAATCGGGCATTTATGGTATACTGTATATAGAATTTAGAAGAAAAGAGAGAACCCATGATGGAAGGATCTGCGCGCGTTTTGCAAAGCCGCTCCGCCGCCGAAACCGAGGCGTGCGGCGCCGCTCTTGCAAAGCAAATGAACACGGATCGGTCGCTCCCTCCCTTCGTCGCCCTCTACGGCGACTTAGGCGTTGGAAAGACCGCTTTTGTGCGTGGCTTTGCCTCGGTGATCGCGCCTCGCTCGGCGGTTCGTTCCCCCACCTTTGCGCTGGTCAACGAATATCCCGCGCGTCCCCGCTCCCTCTTTCATTTTGATATGTACCGTATCACCGATGAGGAGGATCTCTATTCCATCGGCTTCTTTGATTATTTGGAGCAGGATGGGATCTGTCTTGTGGAATGGAGCGAGAACATCCCCTTTGCCCTGCCCGACCGTTATCTGCGCGTTTGCATCGAGAAGGAGGATCTCGCCCGTCCCGATGACCGTCGCATCACCATCCAGCGGATAGGAGACTAACATGAGAATACTGGCAATGGAAAGCTCCGCCCTCACCGCCTCTGTGGCGATCTTGGAAGACGGAAGGCTTTTGGGAGAATATACGCAAAACAACGGAAATACGCACAGCGAGCATCTGCTCCCCATGGCAGAGTCGCTCTTGGGATGCTTGCATTTGACGGTTGGAGACATGGATCTCTTTGCCGTTTCGTCGGGGCCCGGATCCTTTACGGGGGTCCGCATTGGGGTATCCACGATCAAGGGGCTCGCGTTTGGATCGGGAAAGCCCTGCATCGGCGTGTCCACCTTGGAGGCCTTGGCTTGGAATCTGCACGTGCCGAACGGTCTGCTCTGCCCTGTAATGAACGCAAGACGCGGTCAGGTCTACACGGCCATCTTCCGTCAAACCGAGAACGGCCCCGCGCGTCTGATGCCCGACTCCGCTATATCGGTGGAGGAATTGGATGCCGCACTCGCCGCCTACGACGAGCCTGTCTACCTCACGGGAGACGGCTACGCGCTTTGCGTAGAGCACCTTCGCCATCCCATTGGCGTAACTCCCGAGCGGTTGCGCTACCAAAGCGCGGCTTCGGTGGCACTGGCGGCCTTGGCGGCCTATGAGCGAGGGGATCGCACCACCGACGCCGAGCTGACCCCCGGCTATCTGCGTCCTTGTCAGGCCGAGCGCGAGCGAAACGCGCGTCTGGAAGCCGAAAGACAAGCAGCCTCGCAATCGTAAACTCTCTCTTGAAACGTTCAACCGAAAGGATAAAGAATATGAAACCGAACATCATTACCATTGGATGCGACCACGCAGGCTTTGGCTTGAAGGACCACGTGGTGGCGCACCTACGCTCCCGCGGCATCGAGGTGTTGGACGTGGGAACGAACTCCACCGAAAGCTGTGATTATCCCGTTTTTGCCCACGCCGTGTGCCAAAATATCCAACAGGGGAAGGCCGAACTTGGTATTCTCATCTGCGGAACAGGGATCGGTATGTCGATGGCCGCCAACAAGCATCGCGGCATTCGCGCCGCCGTTTGCTCGGATACCTTCAGCGCGCGTCTGACCCGTATGCACAACGATACCAACGTGCTCTGCTTCGGTGAGCGCGTGGTGGGAATGGGGCTTGCTTTGGATCTCGTGGACAGCTTTCTGGACGCGGATTTCGAGGGTGGAAAGCACCAACGCCGCGTGGATATGATCACCGCCATCGAAGAGGACCGTCTCTGAGTTTTCCAACGGCGTTCCCATCCTAACACAGAAAGGAAGCCCTTTATGAGTCTTTTTACGCAAGGACGGAAGGAAAAAACCGCGGCTCTGATACTGGCGGCAGGAAACTCCACCCGTATGGGAGGAAAGAAATCCAAGCAGTTCATGGAGATCGGCGGAATTCCTGTTTTGGCCTATACCCTGCTTTCGTATCAGGCCTGTCCCCTTATCAGTGAGATCATCGTGGCATCCCGAAAGCAGGATTTTGAAGCGATCCGCGCCATCCGACAGGAATACGGCATCACCAAACTCCGCGTGGTGGTAGCGGGCGGAAAGGACCGTCAGGAATCGGCGAAGCGCGCCTTTTCCAAGATCAGCTCGGACATCCACTATGTCGCCGTTGCTGACGGAGCGCGGTGTCTGACAAGGGTCGACGACATTACCGCCGTTTGCATGGCGGCCTACCGCTATCGCGCGGCCAGCGCCGCACAGCGCGTGGTGGGAACGGTCAAGCGAACCAACAAAAACGGCGAGGTGATCGGAACGGTCGACCGCGAAAACCTTTGGGAAGCGCAAACCCCGCAGGTCTTTCATGTCGCTCTCTACGCCGCCGCCCTGCAAAAGGCGCAAAAGGAGGGTCGCTCCGCCACCGATGACAACGCTATGGTGGAGGCCTTGGGCGCTAAGATCCGCCTTGTGGAGTGCAGTAAGGAAAACATCAAGATCACCACGCCCGAGGATCTGCGAATGGCCTCTGCCATCGTATCGCTTCGTCTGGCAGAATTGGAGGAGGACACATGACGGAATCGCTCTTTCGCATCGGGCATGGCTACGATGTTCACAAGCTCACCGAGAACCGCCGCCTGATCCTGGGCGGTGTGGATATCCCCTATGAAAAGGGACTTTTGGGACATTCCGATGCGGATGTTCTGACCCATGCCATTATGGACGCGCTTCTGGGCGCGCTGGCCTTGGGTGACATCGGCAAGCTCTTCCCCGACACCGATCCTGCCTATGCAGGCGCCGATAGTCTCGGTCTTGCCAAGCAGGTCATGGCTCGGATTCGGGCAGAGGGCTGGGAGCTTGGAAACCTCGACGCGACTGTGATCGCGCAGGCCCCCAAGCTATCCCCCCATATTCCCGAAATGCGGCGTCGCATTGCCGCCGCCTTGGAGGTCTCTCCCGACAACGTCGGTGTGAAGGCCACCACGGAGGAACATCTTGGCTTTACAGGCGAGGGGCTTGGTATTTCGGCGCACGCGGTCTGTCTCCTCGTTCGCCGCTGATCGGCAGTTTGTCGGCTCTCG
>JAZSKO010000006.1:0-3268 GCA_045534875.1 Eubacteriales bacterium
CTCCGATCCGACTTCCACCATTGAGGCGGCAAAGCTCATTTTGGAGGCGGCGGTCGCGGCAGGCGCACCCGAGGGCATCATTGACTGGATCGACGTTCCTTCCTTGGATATGACCAACACCGTCATGAAGGAGGCAGACATCATCCTCGCAACGGGAGGCCCCGGCATGGTCAAGGCGGCCTATTCCAGCGGTAAGCCTGCCGTCGGCGTTGGAGCAGGAAACACCCCTGCCATCATCGACGATACGGCAGACGTGATCCTTGCCGTCAATTCCATCATTCATTCCAAGACCTTCGACAACGGCATGATCTGCGCTTCCGAGCAATCGGTGATCGTGTTGGACAGCGTGTACGACGCCGTCAGAACCGAGTTTGCGCAGAGAGGATGCTATTTCCTCAACCCCGACGAGACCGAGAAGGTTCGCAAGACCATCCTCATCAATGGCGCTCTGAACGCCAAGATCGTGGGACAGTCGGCGTGCCGTATCGCGGAGCTGGCAGGGGTCAGCGTTCCCGTGGGAACGAAGATCCTCATTGGTGAGGTGGAGAGCGTGGAGCTTTCCGAGGAATTTGCTCACGAAAAGCTCTCTCCCGTGTTGGCTATGTACCGCGCCGCCACCTTCGAGGAGGCCTTGGATAAGGCCGACCGCCTTGTGGCAGACGGTGGCTACGGACACACCTCGTCCATCTACCTCAACGAGGTCACCGAGCGCGCAAAGCTGGACGCCTTTGCCGCACGCATGAAGACCTGTCGTATTCTGGTGAACACCCCCTCCTCTCACGGAGGCATCGGCGATCTCTACAACTTCAAGCTGGCTCCCTCGCTCACCCTTGGCTGTGGCTCGTGGGGAGGAAACAGCGTTTCCGAGAACGTGGGTGTCAAGCACCTGCTCAACATCAAAACCGTTGCAGAAAGAAGGGAAAATATGCTTTGGTTCCGCACCCCTGAGAAGGTCTATATCAAAAAGGGCTGTCTGCCGGTCGCTCTCGATGAGCTGAGAACGGTTCGTCAGGCAAAGCGCGCCTTCATCGTCACCGATACCTTCCTGTATGAGAACGGCTACTCCAAGCCGATCGCCGATAAGCTCGACCAAATGGGCATCGCGCACACCACCTTCTTCCGCGTTCAGCCCGATCCCACCCTGGCAAACGCCACCGAGGGAGCAGAGCAGATGAGAGCCTTCCGTCCCGATACCATCATCGCGCTCGGCGGTGGCTCGGCCATGGACGCTGCCAAGATCATGTGGGTGCTTTACGAGCATCCCGAGGTGGATTTCATGGATATGGCCATGCGCTTCATCGACATCCGCAAGAGAGTGTATACCTTCCCCAAGATGGGAGAGAAGGCCTACTTCATCGCCATTCCCACCTCGGCGGGAACCGGCTCGGAGGTCACGCCCTTCGCGGTGATCACCGATGAAAAGACGGGTGTGAAGTACCCCTTGGCCGACTATGAGCTGTTGCCCAACATGGCCATCATCGACACTGATTTCCATATGTCTGCGGCGCGCGGTCTGACCGCTGCCTCGGGCATTGACGCCGTGACCCACGCATTGGAGGCCTACGCCGCCATGCTGGCCACCGATTACACCGACGGATTGGCTCTGCGTGCCTTGAAGGTGATCTTTGAGTACCTTCCCAGAGCCTATGAGAACGGGCAGACCGACGTGGAGGCAAGAGAGAAGATGGCAAATGCCGCCACCATGGCAGGTATGGCCTTCGCAAACGCCTTCCTCGGCATCTGCCATTCCATGGCACATAAGCTGGGCGCGTTCCATCATCTGCCTCACGGCGTTGCAAACGCCCTCATGATCGAGGAGGTCCTGCGCTTCAACTCCTCCGAGGCTCCCGTGAAGATGGGAACCTTCTCGCAGTACGATCATCCCCACACCCTTGCCAGATACGCCGAGATCGCCGACTATCTGGGCTTGAAGGGTGACACCAACGAGGAGAAGCTGGAAAGCCTCATCCGTGCCATCAACGAATTGAAGGAAACGGTTGGCATCAAGGCCACTATCCGTGACTACGGAATCGACGAGGCCGATTTCCTTGCCCGTCTGGACGAGATGACCGAGCAGGCCTTCGACGACCAATGCACGGGCGCAAATCCCCGCTACCCCCTGATGAGCGAGATCAAGCAAATGTATCTCAACGCATACTACGGAAAGCATTTTGAAGAACCCGAAATGCCCCACGCATAAGGAGGAAACGAGTATGAAGCCGGAAATGATCATTGCAGTAAGAACGAACAAGACCATCTACCGCGACGGAGACCGTTGCTTGAAGGTGTTTGGCGAGGGCTATTCCAAGGCGGATATCCTCAACGAGGCGCTCAATCAAGCACGTATTGAGGAAACGGGATTGCATATCCCACGTATCCTTGAGGTCACCATGATCGAGGGCAAGTGGACCATTGTCACCGAGTTTATCGAGGGAAAGACCTTGGCGGAGCTGATGCAGGAGAATCCCGAGCGGAAGGAAGAATATCTGGAGCTTTTGGTGGATATTCAGCTCACCGTCCACGCGCAAAAGAGCCCCTTGCTCACCAAGCTCAAGGATAAGATGAACCGTAAGATCAGCTCGTCCTCCTTGGACGCCACCACGCGCTACGATCTGCACACCCGCTTGGAGGGTATGCCCAAGCACAATAAGGTGTGCCACGGAGACTTCAACCCCTCCAACGTCATCATGACTGCCGACGGAACGCCCTATATCATCGACTGGGCGCACGCCACCCAAGGAAACGCCTCTGCCGACGTGGCAAGAACGTATCTGTTGTTCTGCCTCAACGGAGACGAGGAGGGCGCAAAGCAGTACCTTGATATCTTCTGCCGCAAGAGCGATACCGCTAAGCAGTACGTGCAAAAGTGGATGCCCATCGTCGCCGCTTCCCAGTCGGTGAAGGGAAATGCCCACGAGCGCGAATTCCTGCTCTCTTGGGTAAACGTGGTTGATTACGAATAAGGGGATGGAAGGAAGACCTTGGGGAGGGGGAGACCTTTTTCGGAAAAAAGGTCTCCCCCTCCCCAAACCCCTCCCTCTCCCAAAAACCTCAAAAAAGGAATCCAAGTGTTTTTGCACTTGGATTCCTTTTTTGAGTTGGGTTCGAGGGATGGGATGGGTTTTATACAAACATCGCTTCGTGTTTTTGCTTTTCATAAAGTCTTATCAAACCGTAGGAAAACAATCCCTCCGTCGGCTTCGCCGCCACCTCCCCCTAAGGGGAGGCATTGTAGTTGTTTCCTCATGGTTATGATGAAGCAAAAACT
>JAZSKO010000263.1:0-8011 GCA_045534875.1 Eubacteriales bacterium
TCCGAGGTCATGGAGGCCACGCTTTTCATGTCGCAGAAGACGCGAACCACGTCGCCGAGGATCACCAAGGGATCCACGCGGCGGAGCTTATAGTCGGAAAGGATCGAAAGCGCCACGTCCTGCCGCCCCTCCATCAGGGAATTGGCAAAGGCAAAGGCGTCGTATTCGTTGGCAGGCGTGCAAACGAGGCGAAGCTCCTGCTCGGTGGCCGTCGCGCGTCCGTGATGCCGCACGTAAAAGCTCAATTTGTCGATCTCGTTGGCAAGCGCGAACATCCCACGACCGCAATAGTCGATGACAAGAGAGCAGAATTCGGGTGAGACCTCCACGCCGTTGTGAGCGAAGTGCTTTTGCACCCACCCCACCAGCCGCGAGGGCGAGCAACGCTCAAACTGAACCGGCGTCAGATGCTCCGCGAGCTTTTTCAGGGGGGTGGAGGGACTACGGGGAAGGTAGCCGGGGTCAAGACAATCGGCGCTCACCGTGAGGATGAGCAGATTGTAGTCGTAATCATTCAGATGCGAGAGCGTTTCGCAGAGGGCGTCCAGCTCATTCGGACGCATGGTGTTGAGGTTCAGCCCCGTGATCACGATCAGCTTGCGATCGGCCATCATGGGCATGGGCATCATGGCGTCAAGGAGCTTTTCGGGGGTCAGATCCAAGGCGTCCAGCTTCATCACGTTGAAGAAGGCAAAGGTGGGGTCGGGACAGATCAGCTCCTCGGCGGAGCGAACGGCGTGGGTCTTCAAATAGTCCTCCTCGCCGAAGAATAGGTATCCCGCGCGAGGGGAGGCTTTCAGCTCTTTTCGGAAATCCGCTTCCTTCAACAGGTCCATGTGCGCGCCCTCCTCTTGGTTATCGTAACAGTATCATTATACCATCTTTTCACGATCTCGTCAACCGTTGTTTTGAAAAAAAGACGACAGACTTGACAAGCACTCGATCCTGTGATAAAATAAGGAAGATAAAAAACGAAAATCGGGAGGAAGAATACCGTGAAATTGCATCCGATCTTTCAAAACGGAATGGTGCTGGCGATGGAGAAGCCGATCCGCATCTTTGGAGAGGGGACGGGCGATGGATCCGTTCGCTTTTTGGGACAGGAGCGAGCATGGCACGCGGATGAGGCGCGCTGGTGCGTGGAGCTTCCCGCCATGCCGGCGGGCGGCCCCTATGAAATGGAGATCACCCTCAACGGAGAGAAGATACTCTTGCAGGACATCTATCTGGGAGAGGTGATCCTTCTGCATGGACAGTCGAATATGCAGTATAAGCTCCGCGAATCCAACTACCCCGTGGAGCGGTACGAGGGGTGTGATCGCTTGCGGCTGTTCACGGCGAAGGATATGTTTGGAAACGAGGACTACACCGTGGAGAACGGCTGGGTCTGTTGTGAGGCATCCGAGGCAGGGCATTTTTCGGCCATCGGATATCATGTAGGACTTCAAATTGCCAAGGAAAAGGGATGCGCCGTGGGACTTTTGGCCTGCCACATGGGAGCCTCCGTGATCGAGAGCTGGATGAAGGAGGGGACGTTTGCCGAGATGGGCATTCATCTCTCCCCCGACGAGATCCATCGGGATCATGTACGCCCCGAGGGAACGGTCAGCTTCAACGAGGAGGGCTATCTCTATCACTATGTCGTGGAGGAGCTCATCCCCTATTCGCTCACGCAGGTGCTTTGGTATCAGGGAGAGAGCAACGCCACTCCTGCGGAGGGCGCGCTGTACGACAAAATGCTCACACGCCTGATCGAGGAAAGACGGAGAGATTTCCAAGACGAAACGCTCCCCTTTCTCATCATCCAGCTTGCCGATTGCGACAGCCGCGCCGGGCTTGGCTGGACGCTGGTGCAAGAGGCGCAGATGCGCGTGGGCGAGAGCGTGCCGTATGCCTGCACCGTGATCTGTCGGGATATCTGCGAGACCGACAACATCCATCCCCCCACGAAGGACAAGCTCTCCCGACGCGTGGCGGAGGCGATTCTTTCCCAAAAATAAAAATATAGTAAGAATATTTTTTCGAAAATGAAAAAAACTCTTGACAAAATGGGAAGAATCGGTTATAATGTAAAATGTCATTGTGTAAAAGCGTGTGGATCTGCTGAAAATCGCAACGCTTCCGATTCAACTTAAAGGAGGTGCAACCGAAATGCTGAGAACGTATCAACCTAAAAAGCGTCAGAGAAAAAAGGAGCATGGCTTCAGAAAGAGAATGAAGACTGCTGACGGAAGAAATGTCCTGAAAAGAAGACGTGCAAAGGGCAGAAAAAGACTGACCTACTGATTGAATCCCCCAAAAGGAGGGAAACAGTCCGTCACATAAAAACACCGACTGCCGATGAAGCGTCTACGCCCCTCGCTGTCGGCGTTTTTATTTGTCAAAAAAGACCCCGAACGCTCGCGGATCGAGCGAAACGCAAACCAAAAAAACGGAAAAAACGCAACGGAAGCAATGCAGCAAAGGATCAGCCATGAAGTACACAACCATCAAGGAACACCATTTATACGACAAGGCCTTTCGCAAGGGTCAGCGATGGAGCGGACGCTATGTGTCCGTGTTCGTTCTGCGTGATTACGCCGCCCGACGGCTGATGAACGCAAATCCCGAAAAGAAATACTACAATCGGTTTGGCGTATCGGTCTCCAAAAAGGTTGGAGGCGCGGTGCAACGAAGTCGGGTGAAGCGGATCCTGCGAGCCGGCTACCGAGCCATCGAGCCGGAGCTGAAAACAGGCTTTTTGGTGGTGGTCAGCCCAAGACAGGGCATTTTAGAGGTCAAGTCCACCGACGTGGAGCGTGAGTTGAGAAGGGGCTTTTCCAAGCTGGAAATGTTCCGCTCGGAGGCAACGTGAAATACCTTTGCATCTGGCTCATCAAGCTCTATCAGAGGGTGCTGTCGCCCTTGAAGGGGAGGCCCACCTGCCGATTCCGTCCCACCTGCTCGTCGTACGCCATTGAGGCCTACCAGAAGCGAGGCTTTTTCGTTGGAACGGTGCTGGCGGTCTGGCGCATCCTTCGGTGTCAGCCCTTTTGCGCGGGAGGATGGGATCCCGTTCCCGAGAAGGGACTCCGAAATCGCTATCTGCCCACTCCCATGACCAAGTACTACTATCCGGAAGACCTCTCCACGCCCTCGGACGAGGAGGACGGAGAGGGAACACAATGATCTCCGCGGCGCTGTGCGGAGAGACCGAACAACGACGGCGCAGAATCCCAATATGAAGAAGGGAAAGCAAACCATGAACCAATTGAACACAAGAACGAAAGCCATCGGAAGACGCATTGCCGTGCTGACGATGCTTGTGCTGGTGGTGGCCATGTGCCTGAGCGGCTGTGTTGGCAACAAGAAGGCCGCGGCAAAGCAGCTCACCCCGCAATCCATCCCCGCGCAGGCAGAGGGAGGCAATCTCTCGGTCGGACAGCTCAACGGCATCGTTGGCATGCTGGTCAGCGCGTACGATGATGTGGAATTTGACGTACAGGATCGCCTGATCGCGGCCTCTCGCGGCTACGATATGCAGGCGGTCGACTTCAAGGATGCCGACGTAGACCCCACTCAGCTCGGAACGGGAGATCCCGTTGCGATCGCCAAGAACCTGATCAAGGTGGCCAACGACAGAGCCGAGGATGCCAAGAAGATCTCGGCGGATTTCTACGAAAACCTCAACGAGCAGGATCTGAACTTGCTGGTGTGGGCCTTCCAGACCACCGTTGACGTTACCGGAGGCGAGGGCGTTATCGCCAATATCTTGAAGGGGATCGGTAAGATGATCAACTTCCTGTCCTTCGGTCGCTACTATATCATCGGTATCTGCCTGTTTGCCATCATCGTGGAGCTTTTGATGTTGCCCTTTGCCATCAAACAGCAAAAGAACACCATTCAGCAGGCCAAGCTCCGTCCCAAGGAAATGGCCATCCGAAACAAGTATAAGGGAAGAACCGATCAGGTCACCCAGCAAAAGATCCAAAAGGAGATCCAAGAGCTTTACGAGCGCGAGAATTTCAGCCCGTTCAGCGGATGTCTCCAGCTCTTTTTGCAGCTTCCCATTATCTTGGCACTCTATCAGATCGTGATCGACCCGTTGCACTATGTGCTGGGAATGGCTCCCGGCGTCTCCACGGCACTCACCTCCTACTACACCGCCGCGCGTGCGGCAGGCGGCTTGGGAGGCACGCTTGCATCGGGAAGCGGAAGCATCGAGATGCTCTCGAAGATCGGCAATTTGCAGGGCTTCCAAGGCATTGAAAGCTTCCTCTACTACACCGAGGGCAACGGCACGCAGATCTGGAATGTCGTGAACGCGGTCAAGGAGCTTCCGAATTTCAACATTTTCAATATCAACTTTGGTCTCAATCCCGACATTCAACGCCCCGACTGGCTGTTGATCGTGCCGGTGTTGACCTTCTTGGTCTACTTTTTCAGCATGCGCCTGAGCCGTAAGTTCTCCTACCAGCCCGTACAGCAGGAGGGTGGAACCGACCGTCAGACCGCTTGCTCCAACACCATGATGGATGTCAGCATGCCCGCCATGTCCACCTTCTTTGCCTTTATGGTTCCGGGTGTCATTGGCGTGTACTGGATGTTCCGAAGCGTGATCGGCACCTTGAAGCAATTTATCATCAGCCGCATCATGCCCATGCCGCAGTTCACCGAGGAGGACTACAAGGCGGCCGCCCGTGAGATGGCAGGTCGCGCGCCGAAGCGTGTGGAGAAATCCGAGCGCGCGGGTCGCGTTCGCTCGTTGCACCACATCGACGACGAGGACTTCGCAGATACCCGTGAGCGCGCATTGGCGCAGAAGGCGGCCATGGAGGAGGAACAGCGTCGCTTGCAGGCGGAAAGAGCCGAAAAGACGCCCTTCGCAGCCCCCGAGATGAAGGAGGAGCCCAAAAAGGATGCTCCCGCCCGCAAGAAGGGAAAGAAGAAAAAGACCGAGCAGGCCGCTCCTGTCGAGGAGACGAGCGAGGAGACGGTTGAGGAAACGGTAGAGGAGACCGCGGAGGAAACGACCGAAACGGCAATCGAGGTCGAGACCGCCGCCACCGAGACCACCGAAGAAAGCAAAGAAAACGATACGACCGCCGAGGAAACCGACGGCGAAGAAAAGAATTGAGGTAACGACTGTGAAAAAGGATATAATCGTAACGGGAAAGACCGTTGAGGATGCCCGTCGGCGCGCGGCGGCCGAATTGAACGTGGCAGAGGAAGAGCTGACCGTAACCGTTTTGGAGGAGGGAAAGAGAGGCTTTTTGGGCATCGGCGCGACCGAGGCCAAGATCTCGGTTTCCTACTCGGTCAAGGGCGAGGATGCCGCTATGGATTTCATTCGCCAGGTGATCGCGGATATGGATCTGGAAGGGCTTGTCGTCGGTAAGCGCGATGGCGACAACGACGACGTTGTCATCACGGTGGATGGCGACAGCGCAGGCGTGCTGATCGGCCATCACGGTGAGACGCTGGACGCTCTGCAATATCTCGCCAATCTCGCCGCCAACAAGAAGGTGAACGGCGAAAAGAGAGAGTACGTCAAGATCACGCTGGACATCGAGGGCTACCGCGCAAAGAGAGAGAACGCTCTGCGCGCGCTGGCAAGAAGAATGGCCGCAAAGGTGGTCAAGTACAAGAAGAGCGTGATGCTCGAGCCCATGAATCCCTATGAGCGCCGCATCATCCATTCCGAGGTACAGAAGATCGAGGGTGTTTCCACCAATTCGATCGGCTCGGAGAGCAATCGCCGCGTGGTGATGTTCCTCGATGACAGCAAGGCAGGCGCATCCGAGGATGTCGCCGAGAGCGAGGATTGATTCAATAACGGCAAGGCTGCTTCAACTGTCCGAACCAACGGAACTGCGCGTTCACGGTTGGGGCAGGGGCAGCCTTGCTTTTTTTGGAGGAGTAGCCCATGATACAGGATACCATTGCGGCCGTCAGTACGGCCAGAGGAAAGGGAGGCGTCGCGCTTTTGCGCGTCAGCGGCAATGACGCCATCCGCATCTGCGAGGATGTTTTTTCGCCGCGTAGCGGCCGCCCCCTTTCCGAGATCGCTCCGCGTATGGCGGTCTACGGTAGCATTTATATAAAAGAAGCAAACGGAAAGCGCGTTGCCGTGGACGATGGGATCGCCACGGTCTTTTACGCGCCCGCCTCCTTTACGGGAGAGGATACGGTGGAGATCACCTGTCACGGGGGCATCCTGCTCACCGAAACGGTCCTCACCGCCCTGTTCGCGGCAGGCGCACGACCGGCCGAGGCAGGGGAATTCACCCGTCGCGCCTTTCTCAACGGCAAGCTGGGGCTTTCCTCGGCGGAGGCGTTGGGGGACTTGTTGGAGGCGTGTAGTCGTGAGCAGATCCTCTTGGCGCACAACGGCATGAACGGACGAACCGAACAGACCAGCCGCGCCTTTTTCGATCGCTTGGCGAGGGTCTTGGCATCGGTCTATGCCTGCATCGACTATCCCGACGAGGATCTGGCCGAGATGAGTCGCGAGGAGATCCTTGCCGAATTGGAGAGCTGTCTTTCGGATCTGGAGCACTTCGCCGACACCTACCGAACCGGACACGCCGTGGCAGAGGGCGTTCGGACCGTGATCTGCGGCTTGCCGAACGTGGGCAAAAGCTCGCTCTATAACCGCATCGTGGGACGTGAGGCGGCGATCGTCACCGACGTGGAGGGAACGACGCGTGATCTGCTCACCGAGACCGTCGCGCTCGGCAGGGTAACGCTTCGCCTTTGCGACACCGCAGGTCTTCACGAAACCGCCGATCGCGTGGAGCAGATCGGCATCGCACGCGCCAAGGAGGAATTGGAGCAGGCGGAGCTGATCATGGCGGTCTTTGACGCCACCCGTGCGCCGACCGAGCTCGATCTCGCCCTTTGCCGTCAGCTTGCCCGCGAGAAGGGCGAGGTGGTGGCGATCCTGAATAAGAACGACCAAGCCGCCGCCGATCACGGGGACACCTATCGGGATACCTTTTCCCATGTCGTGTCGATCTCGGCGAAAACGGGAGAGGGAATGGAGACTCTGCGCGAGACGGTGGAACGACTGTTTTTGGACGGACGCTTGGACATCGAGAACGACGCGGTCCTCGCGAATGCCCGTCAGCACGCGGCGGTCTTGCAGGCGACGGAGCGATTGCGTGAGGCGGTGAAGGCTCTGCATGAGGGGCAAACGCTGGATCTTTGCTGTTGGAGCGTAGAGGCGGCCATGTCGGCGCTCTCCGAGCTGGACGGCAGAGAGATCTCGGAGGAGCTGGTTTCGCGCATCTTCTCGAAATTCTGCGTTGGAAAATAACCCCGTAAGGAACATATACGATGGAAAACGATCAAAAAAGAGAGAGGCGAGAGTGGGTGGAGGCGTTGGCGAACGCCGCCTGCATCGCCCTGTCCACCGAGGAGATAGAAGACCTTGGGGAGGAATTGTCTCGTCTGATGGATGCGCTCGCATTCTTGGATGAGACCAACGGCGAAGACGAGACCGCTTGGCTGGAAACGGCGGTTTCTCTGGACGAATTGCGAACGGATCAGCCAACCCCCTCGCTCTGTCAAGCCGACGCGATCGCGTCGGCCGAGCGACGGGAGGATGGCTTTTTCGCCGTGCCGCGCGCCGTGGAGAACGGAGGTGGCGTGTGATGCGGAAGCCCTTGTATCTGCACGCCCTTCGTGCGAGATTGGAGGCAGGTGAGAGCACATCGAGGGAGTTGGTTTTGGATTGTCTGAGGCGCATCGCGGAGGACGCCGAAACGGTCAATGCCTTTCTCACGGTCAACAAGGAGAGGGCGCTTGCTGACGCGGAGGCGTCGGACGAAAGACGAAAAAAGGGGCAGCCCCTCAGCCCGTGGGACGGCATTCCCTTTGGTGTCAAGGATAATCTTTGCGTCAAGGGCCTTCGCACCACCTGCGGTTCGAAATTCTTGGAGGACTATATTCCCCCCTATACCGCCACGGTCGTGGCGCGGTTGCAGGAAAAGGGACTGATCCTTCTCGGAAAACTGAATATGGATGAATT
>JAZSKO010000220.1:0-13973 GCA_045534875.1 Eubacteriales bacterium
CTCCCTCCCCAAGGTCTTCTCCCCCACGATTCTTCATCTAAAACACAAATGCGCCTTGACAATTCGGGCGAAATGTGATATAATATTCTGAAAAAATATTTTTCCAATCAAAGAGAGGTTTAGAAATGAAGGAAAAATTAGAGGCATTGCTGCGCGAGGGGTCGGAAAGGATCCAAGCCGCGCAGACCGAAGCAGAATTGCAGGAGGTCAAGAGCGCGCTGCTCGGAAAGCAGGGGACTATGACCGAATTGATGAAGGAACTGCCCAAGTTGGACGTCTCCCTGCGTCCCGAAATGGGAAAGGCCGTGAACAACGCAAAGAACCTGCTTACCGAGCAGATCGAGGGCAGACGCGAGGAGCTGAAGCTCAAGGCATCCGAGATCTCGCCCGATTTCGACTACACGCTTCCCGGCATCGCCCCCCGCATCGGTGGACTGCACCCCATCACCCAGATGTGCTACGATCTCAACGACGCCTTCCGTTCCATGGGCTTCGAGGTCTTCCAAGGACCTGAGATCACCAGCGAATACTATGCGTTCGACAACCTGAATTTCCCTCCCAACCACCCTGCCAGAGAGAGCATGGACACCTACTGGTTCGAGGGACATGACAGCGGAGAGGCCAACCAAAAGCTCTGTCTGCGTCCTCACCTCACGGGTGACAGCGTGCGCTATATGATGACGCACAAGCCTCCCTATCGTTTTGTCTATCCGGGTCGCGTCTATCGCAACGAGACCACCGACGCCCGTCATGAGAGAGCCTTCTTCCAGTATGAGGCGCTGATCGTGGACAAGGACTTCACCTATACCGCAGGCAAGGTCATGATCAAGAGCATCCTCTCCAAGGTGTTCGGTCAGGACGTTCCGGTTCGTATGCGCGCAGGCTTTTTCCCCTTCGTGGAGCCGGGCTTTGAGATCGACATGGGCTGTCTCGTTTGCGGAGGAAAGGGATGCAGCGTTTGCAAGCACGTGGGCTGGATCGAGATCATGCCCGGCGGAACGCCCCACCCCAACGTGCTCCGCGCGGCAGGATTGGATCCCGACGAGTACACGGGCTTCTACGTCAACATCGGACTGGATCGCTTGGTGATGATGCGCTACGGCGTGGATGACGTGCGCCTGTTCCATAGCACCGATCTGCGCTTTTTGAACCAGTTCCGCTAAGGAGGACACGAGAAAATGAAACTGTCTCTGAATTGGATAAAGGATTATGTAAAGCTCCCCGATGACTTGGATCTTGCGCGTTTGGCGTATGATCTGACCATGTCCACCGTTGAGGTGGAGGGCGTGGAGTCGCTGGCAGAGCGCTTTGATAAGATCGTGGTGGGCGAGATCCAAGAGGTCCTGCCGCACCCGAACGCAGACAAGCTCCGCATCTGCAAGACCGACATTGGCGACGGAGAGATCAAGGACATCGTGTGTGGCGGCTCGAATGTGGCGGCCGGCATGAAGGTCGTGGTGGCTTGCCCCGGCGCGATGGTTCGCTGGCACGGTGAGGGCGAGCCCGTGGAGATCAAGAACGCCAAGCTCCGCGGTGTTGCGAGCTTCGGCATGATCTGCGCCGCCGTTGAGGTGGGGCTGGCCGACCTCTTTCCCACCGACGATGACCACGCTATCATGGATCTGACCTCGTTTGAGGCGAAGGCAGGAACGCCTCTTGCCACCGCCTTGGATCTGGATGACTGCATCTTGGAGATCGACAACAAGTCGATGACCAACCGTCCCGACCTTTGGGGACACTACGGCATCGCTCGCGAGCTGGCGGCTCTGTACGATCTGCCCCTCGCCGAGATCAAGCCCTATGAGGCTCCCGTCGATGTGGAGACCTACGACGTTCGCATCGAGGATGCCGACCGTTGCCCGCGCTATATCGGCGCGCGGATCGAGGGACTCTCTGTCAAGCCCTCGCCCTTTGCCATGCAAAGCCGCATCTGGCGCGTGGGAATGCGTCCCATCAACGCGCTGGTCGACGTCACCAACTACGTCATGCTTGCCGTGGGACAACCCACCCACGTGTTCGATTCCACCCACATTCGCGACCACATCGAGGTGCGTCCCGCAAGGGAAGGGGAGGCGTTGCAGCTCCTCAACGATAAGGAACTGGCTCTCTGCACCGATGACCTTGTGATCGCCGACGCCGAGGGCGCGGTCGCGCTGGCAGGCGTGATGGGAGGCGCGAAGGATTCGGTGCTTCCCACCACCGAGAGCGTGATCCTAGAGGTTGCGAACTTTGAGTCGAGAGGCATTCGCCGTACGGCCCTGCGCTACGATAACCGCACCGAGGCCTCCTCGCGCTACGAAAAGGCCATCGACACTCCCCGTTGCGATCAGGCACTGGCGATGGCGATGCAGCTCTTTGCCGAGCTGTTCCCCGAGCAGAAGGTCACGGCGTTCCGTGATCTCTACCCGAAAAAGACCCCCTGCCGCGAGATCGAGGTCTCCATGGATTGGTTGGAGCGCAGACTGGGCAAGAGCATTCCGCAACAGACGATTGCCAAGAAGCTGGGAAGCCTCGGCTTTACGGTGAGCTTTGCCGATGGAAATATGCACGTGGTCGTGCCGAGCTGGCGCTCCACGGGCGACGTTGGCATTCAGGCGGATATCATGGAGGAGGTCGCCCGTATGTACGGGTATGAGAACTTCGAGGCAACCTCCATCACCACCACCTTTGAGGGCGCGATCAACCAGCTCGACATGGATCTCACCCGACGCATCAAGGAGTATCTGGCCTTCCGTTGCAATATGCAGGAGATCTTCACCTATCCGTGGATGAGCGACGAGTTCGTCACGGCGCTCCTGCCCTCTACCGAGGGGATCCTTACCTTGGCAACGCCCCCCTCGCCCACCGAGAAGTATATCCGCTCCTCGCTTCTGCCCAACATCTGCAAGGCGATCCTGAAAAACGAGCGGAACTACGATGAATTCGCCATCTTCGAGGAAGCAAAGATCTTCCGCGATGCCGATTATACGCAACACTACCGCAACGAGAGCCTGCCCTTTGAGGCAAAGCATCTCGGATGCGCCTTTGTTGGAAAGAGCGACGACGTATCGCGCCTGTACCGCCTTGCCAAGGGCGTGATCGGCGAGATGCCGCGCTACACGCATATGGAGGGCTTCACCTTCCAAAGAGAGGAAAAGCCCTACTGGGCGGATAGCGTGGTCTGGCAGAACATCTATCTGGGAGACACGCGCATCGGAGACATTGGTCTGCTTTCCAAGAAGGCGGCCATGGCCTGCGGCATCAAGGTGGTGTCGGCGGTGCTGGTGGAGATCGACATGGACGCCCTCAAGCCCCTGCGGTCGAGAACCAATCGCTATGCGCGCCTGCCCGAGTTCCCGATGAACGAGTACGACATCTCCTTCCTCGTGGATTCCGACGTGAAGTGGGAGGCGCTCTACGCCGCCGTGATGGGCAAGAAGGCAGAGGGCTCGCTTCTCCGCGACGTTCACTTTGTGGACGAGTACAAGGGCAAGCAGATCCCCGACGGCAAGAAGTCGGTCACGCTTCGCCTGATCATCGGCTCGGACGAAAAGACCCTGACGGGTGCTGAGATCGAGACGGTTGCCACCTCGGCGATGAAGAAGCTGCAAAAGACCCTCGGAGCAGATATCCGCTCCAAATAAAAAATAAAAATGATAAAAAACGGTATGCCTCAAACGGGACATACCGTTTTTTCAAAATGTAGAGACCGGCGTCCTCGACGGTCTGTTACGAAGGATAATAGCCGTTTTAAATGGCTACATTCCTTACAATGGACCGTCGAGGAAGCCGGTCCCTACACGGTTAAACAGAGCTTCTACATAATGTATTTTGTAAATTTCCCAAAAAGTATTTACAATTTATTCGGAATGTGTTATGATAAGTACACCTTTTCCTTTTGGCAAAAATGTATGCTCCCTTTTTGTATGCTTTTCCATGTTATGTGGTAGTGTAAAAAAGTTTGCGTTGCGGCATGGAGCTGCGTTTTTCGGTGCGTGGCTTCGGTTGCGCACCTTTTTTATATACCAAAAGAGGGAAAACATGAAAAAAAGGATGCCGGAGAGATAGTCAGAAACGTCTATCTCACAGATAGAAAATTGCTGAAAGTATTTACAAACGGGAAAAAATGTGCTATAATAATATCGTCACACAAACTAAATAATCGGTAATAGGGGTATTTTCTATTTTAGGGATACAATACCCTTTTTCAGGCATACCTAAATGTATGGACTTGGTAAAAGCGCAAGCTCCTCTAATTTAGGTATGGATGAAATATTCCTATTCCGATTAGTTTGTGTGACAACAATCGGAGTTTGCGTTTTTCGGTGCGTGGCTTCGGTTGCGCACCTTTTTTATATGCCAAAGGAGGGGAAATATGGAGAAAAGGATACCCGAAAAGGACGTTGATGTGACAGGCGTCGAGCTTACACCGGGACAACCAACGGTTTGTCTTGGAAACGGCGAGCAGGGATTTGAGTGCTGTTGCGATGAGTGCGAGTACTTTTTGTTTTGCTTTCCCGAATTTGATATCAAAATAAAGTAAAGAGCAAAAACGGTATGTCTTAAACGAGGCATACCGCTTTTTTTCAAAAAAACTTTCTCACAAAATGCGTCACCTCTCGCAAAAATCTCTTGCAGGATCGAAAAAAGTGTGGTATACTGTATGTAGAGAATCGTTTGAAACGGAGGAAACCAAGCATGACGCAGGAAGAAAAGGACGAGATGCAACGATTGAAGCAGGCGCTCCGCTATCTCATCCGCCCCGACATGACGGTTGAGGAAGCCAAAAAGGCGTTGGAGGACTCCTACTTCCGTTCCCACAATCCAAGCTACTGCGACTATATGGCAGGGCAGGAGATGGGAGGCGTCTGCAATGCCCAAACCGAGACGTGGGATCTCGATTGCGAGCACAAATGGGAGGTCGCTCGCCTGTTGGAGCTGTTCGAAAAAGTCGATCTGTAAGAAAGGAGACCCCGATGCGCGTTTTTGAAATAGAAGACAAGACACGAACCGATGTCCGATTCCTTTACGATAGGAAATGCCCACCCAACAGCAGTGTGAGCAGAACATGGACCACGTGGGGGCTCGCGCACGACGAGGCGCAGATCACCTTCGTGGAGTATGTCTTTTACGACAAGGACCCCGACGGTGTACGCGAGGCGTACGGCTGTACCTACGACTCCGAGTACAGTCTCACGGTGAACGCGGAGCTTGCCGACCCCGAAAAGCTCTTTGTCTACGCGCTCTCCTTGGAGGGAGAGGGGATGCAGGGGGTCGACATCGACCCCCAAAAAGCAAGAGCGGTCTACGTTTTTCCAAGTCCGATGCCGCTCACGGTGGAAGCACTGTTGCGTGTCACCGAGCAAGCGGAACGGGCGTGTGAAGCGAAGCAGGACGTGGAGGCAGCCCTGAAACACGCCCTGTTTGGAAACGCCGCCGATGGCGTGTGTCTCGCGATCTTCCCAACGATGCGATAAGACGGTACAAACTCGTTTTCCAAAACCAAAAGCAACCCCAAAGGCTCTTTCGTGTGAAGGGCCTTTTTTCGACTTATTTTCAAAAATGTCGGTTGACTTTTCCTTCCAAATATGGTATACTATTTAAGGTTGCCGATTGGAAAACGGCAAGCCACATCTGCGTTTTTACCATCAAGCCTCGGTTGCTTGGAAACAGACAAAGGAAAGGAAACCTATGGGAATTTTAGAGTTTTGGGGTCAGATGACAACCAATCCGCTGTTGTTCGTGGCGGTTACACTGACGCTCGGCGTGATCTTGGTGAACGGCTGGACCGATGCGCCAAACGCCATCGCTACCTGCGTGGTCACAAGGTGTATGTCGCCGAAGCTCGCCATCCTTATGGCGGCGGTGTTCAATTTTCTCGGCGTATTCGTGATGACAAAGATCAGCAGCCAGGTCACGGAGACGGTTACGAAAATGGTAAATTTCGGAGACAATTCGGGAGAGACCGTTATCATCGTTCTCTGCGCGGCGATGCTCGCGATCGTGATCTGGGCAACGCTTGCTTGGGCGTTCGGCATCCCCACCAGCGAGAGCCACGCGCTCATCGCGGGTCTGACGGGCGGCGCCATGGCGCTCAACGGCTTTGAGGCCATCGTTTGGAGCCAATGGAGCAAGGTGCTGATCGGTATTGTGATCTCGGTGGTTCTGGGCTTTGGTCTGGCATGGGTGATCGGCAAGCTCGTCACCATGATCTGCTACAAGATGAACCGTCCCAAAACACAGCCCTTCTTCAAGGGGGCGCAGATCGTGGGAGCCGCCGCTATGGCGTTCATGCACGGCGCGCAGGACGGTCAGAAATTCATGGCGATCCTTCTTCTGTGCGTGTTTACTCTGCAAGGAACGGGCGTTGGCTCGACCTTCCTCATCCCGCCTTGGCTGATGATCGTTTGCTCGGTCGTGATGGCCGCAGGAACGGCGATCGGCGGAAAGAAGATCATTAAATCGGTCGGTATGGACATGGTCAAGCTCGAAAAGTATCAAGGCTTTTCGGCGGATATCGCCTCCACCTTGGCGCTTGTATTCTGCTCGGTGTTCGGACTTCCCGTTTCCACCACGCACGTCAAGACCACCTCGATCATGGGTGTGGGCGCGGTCAAGCGCGTGTCTGCCATCAACTTTGGCGTGGTGAAGGAAATGGTGATGACGTGGATTTTGACCTTCCCCGGATGCGGACTGCTTGCATTCCTCGTAACAAAGCTCTTCTTACTTATCTTTAACTAAACGAAAGGAAATTGGAAACATGGCTAAGGGTGACAAATTCTATTACGAAAACTTCGCGGAGTGTACCGCGCTTTCCAAGAAGGCCGCCATATACCTTGTGGAATGTCTGGAAAACTACGATGCGGAAAAGATCGTTCCGATGCTGGAAGCCATGCACGCGTTTGAGCATGCAGCCGACATCAAAAAGCATGAGATGAACGAAGCCCTTGCAAAGGCCTTCGTTACCCCCGTTGACCGCGAGGATCTCGATATGCTCAGCCAACAGCTCGACACGGTTCTCGACCTTTTGGAGGAGATCCTGCAAAGACTTTACATCTACAATATCAAGGCGATCGAGCCTGCGGCCATTGACTATGCCAAGCACCTCGTTCGCGCCTGCGATCTGCTTTGCGAGATCATGGCGGAGTTTGAGAACTTCAAGAAGTCCAAGCAGCTCCGCTCCCTGATCATCGCGGAGAATGACGTGGAGGAGGAATGCGACAAGCTCTATCTTGCCACCATGCACGACCTCACCAAGAGCTCCACCGATGTTCTCACCACGATGTGCTGGTATAATATCTATGATTGCTTCGAGGCCTGCGCCGATGCTTGCGAGCACGTCAGCGAGTGCGTTGGTTCGATCGTCATGAAGAATACCTGATAGCAAAACAGCGCGTATGCAGGCCGCATACGCGCTGTTTCAGCATAGGCAAGAAAGGAGAGAAAACAATGCAAGATACAACCGCCTATCGGGATCGCTTTTTCTCGATCCTCGGCGATTCGATCAGCACCTTTGAGGGCGTGAGCCTGCCGCAGGATGCGTGGTTCTACGATCGGGAAAGAAAGCTCGCGTCGGGCGTCATCACCCCGCGACAGACATGGTGGGGGCAGGTGATCGAGGGCTTGGGAGGCCGATTGCTGATGAATAACGCGATCTCAGGCAGTACGGTCGCGTGGCATCCTCTGTATGAGTTCCCCTCCTATGGGTGTAGCCGAGCGCGCACCTCCTCGCTTCATGAGGGGGATCAACACCCCGACGTCATCATGGTCCTTTTGGGAACCAACGATTGGGGCAGGGGAACGCAGATCACCTACGAGCCGATCAGCGACCGCCCAAGGGACAGCGAGGCCCTCTTTTCGGTGGCGTATGACAGGATGCTGGAGCGGCTTCGGGAAAGCTATCCCAACGCCGCGATCTGGTGCTTTACGCTACCCGTCAGTCGTTTTTCAGCAGACGCGAGCTTTTCGTTTCCTTATCGCATCAGCGGTCGACACATCGACGAATACTGCGAGGTCATCCGAGCGAGCGCGGCGAAGCACGCCTGCCGTCTCGTTGATCTGCGAAACAGCGCGAGTCCCTACGATACCGTCGACGGCTTTCATCCCAACGCCGACGGCATGAAAACGCTTGCCGACGCCGTTCTGAGAGAGGTATAAGCCACACCGCGCCGTAATCGGGTGTCAGCCCTGCTCCTGCTTGGTCTTTCGCCTTTGCCAGCTGATAAACCCGTAGACGTCGTTGACAAAAAAGGCGAGAAAGCAGACCACCACGGAAAGGTAGTGCCGATCGGTCCGACTTGCCAGCACCCAAAGCGCGATCAGAACCAGATCGTTGGCGGCGTAGGCGAGCGCGAAGAAGGGACTGCGGCGAAAGGTGAGGTAGACGGCCAAGAAGCTGGTGGTCACCGAGAGGGTACTCAGAAGCAGATTTCGCGTCTCGAAATAGTCCAGTATGAAGAAAAACAGGACCGTCACCGCCACCGTGGCAAGCCACATCAGGATCTGTTCAAGCCCTCCAACGCGGTTTACCTTGACCTCGGCGCGGTTTCCCTTGTAGGGATTGCGAAGCCAGGAGATCAGGGCAAACACCGCCATCGGCATGGTCATGCCAAGGTAGGTGATCATCTCGCCGTAGTAGGAAAAGGTATAGGAGATCACGCCGTACAAAAGGCTGAACACCACCATCAAAAGCTGTCCCAAGGGATTTCCCTTGGCGTTGAGGATCAGAGAGGTCACGCCGATCAGGGAGGCGATGAGCGAGAGATAGCCCGTTCGGTCAAACAACAGGAAGGAAAACAGGATCAAGACAGCCGAGCCGCTCCATAACAGAAGCTCGAGCTTGGAAAAATAGGCAAGGATTTTCTTCATACAAACCTCCAAAAAAGCATCCGCCAACACATCTTCCAAGACCTAACGATGTGTAAACGGATGCTTTTGCATCATACTACCCGGTGGCAGTTCGGTATTCTCTTGCCGATAGTATATCACACCAAGGGTGAAAAGTCAAGCCCGATGGAAAGATTTTGCGACCTATCGGTCAAAAAAGTCTGGAAAAAACAGTTGAAAAGCGCGCGAGGCTGTGGTATAATAATAGCGGAAGCCCGAACAAAAAAGGAAAAGGAGACACAACATGAACGCAACCGTACATGCCCTGCTGAATCAGCAGATCAACAAGGAATTCTACTCGGCTTATCTCTATCTTGATTTCTCGAACTACTTTGAGGATGTCGGACTGGACGGCTTTGCCAACTGGTACAAGATCCAAGCGCAGGAGGAGCGTGACCACGCCATGCTGTTCTATCAGTACCTCCAAAACGAGAACCAAAAGGTGACCTTGGAGGCTATTCCGAAGCCCGACAAGGTCTTCACCTGCCACATGGACGTTCTCCTTGCAGGCTTGGAGCATGAGAAGTACGTTACCTCGCTCATCAACGATATCTACGCGGCCGCCTACGAGCAAAAGGACTTCCGCACCATGCAGTTCTTGGATTGGTTCGTCAAGGAGCAGGGCGAGGAGGGGACCAACGCAAACGATCTGATCACGAAGATGGAGCTGTTCGGCTCGGATCCCAAGAGCCTGTATATGCTCAATCAGGAGCTGGCGGCAAGGATCTATTCCGCCCCCTCGTTGGTTCTGTAAGCAACAAAAACAAAGCGCACGGCAGAGAAGATTCTGCCGTGCGTCTTTTTTATTGTTGCGCGTTGCGTTGCGCTTTCTGCGCGAGATGCTCGTCGCGCGCGCTCTTGCGGCCTTCCTCCTTGATGTCGCCCGCCTTGGTGAGCGCGAGCTTGGTCAGGAAGGGACCCACGATCTCATAGATCAATACCGCGAACAGGGTGATGTTGCGAACGATCGCGCCGTCCGAGCCAAGCTCCACCGCCTTGATCGCCATGCCAAGCGCCACGCCTGCCTGCGGAAGCAGGGTGATGCCGAGATACTTCACAATATTGGGGTCGGATTTCGTCAGGCGCGCGCTGATGTTCGCGCCGTAGTATTTGCCGAGCGAACGGGAGAGAATGTAAGCGATTCCAACCACCACGACCGCCCATTGCGTGAACACCGAGAGGTCAAGCTCCGCACCGCTGATCACGAAGAACAGGATCAGAACAGGCGTCGTCCAACGGTCGGCTCTTTCCATGAGCTCCTCGGAGACCTCGCAGATGTTGCAGAACACCGTTCCCAGCATCATGCAGGCGAGCAGGGAAGAAAAGGCGATGTGAATGCCGCCGATCTCAAACTTCAAGCTCGAGATCGCCACGGTCAGCATCACGAAGGTGACCGAAACCGCCATACGCTTGGAGCGGGAGTGAAAATACTTTTCGCAGAGCGTAAAGAGCAGTCCCATCACGAAGCCGAGCAGGAGAGAAAGGACGATCTCCAAAAGCGGCTCAAGGATGATGGCGAGAGGGCTGACGCCGGCCGTACCCATCGAGCGCGCGATCCCGAAGGAGATCGCGAAGATCACAAGACCAACCGCGTCGTCCAGAGCGACCACAGGAAGGAGCACGTCGGTAACGGGGCCCTTCGCCTTGTATTGCTTCACCACCATCAAGGTAGCGGCGGGAGCGGTTGCGGTCGCCACCGATGCCAACACGATCGCGGCAGGGAGGGTGAGGGTGTTCGGCATGGCGAAATGCAGAGCGATCAGGGCAACATCCACCACAACAGTGGTGATGACCGCTTGCAGAATGCCGATCACAGTGGCTTGTTTTCCGATCTTTTTGAGCTGAGCGAGACGGAACTCGTTGCCCATCGAAAAAGCGATAAAGCCGAGAGCCAGATCCGCGATCAGACCAAACCCCTCGATCTGCTCCGAGGTGATCCCGATTCCGGGGATATTGAGGGCTCCGAGGACGAACGGTCCGATCAGAACGCCCGAGATCAGATAGGCGGTGACCGCAGGGAGCTTGACGACCTTCGCAAGTCGTGACAGGAGCAGTCCCGCGAGCAACGCGATGGATAAGCTTAAAAAGATAGATGCCGTTTGCGTCATGACAGATGCCTTCTTTCCTGTTGATGGATCCATGATCCACATAGTCTTCAAAAAACGCGATGAGCAAGGCGAGATGTGCCGGCAAGCCCGTCGAGCCTTCCTCATCGGCTATCTATTATAGCACGTTTGTGCCGAAAAATCTACCCCTTTTCGAAAAAAGATGAAAGATTTGATCGTGAAACCGCAATTTTCGAGCCTTTTTGCCGCCCCACCTCGTCCGACCCCTTGTTGCAAACAACAAAAAAGGCTCTGAGATTCCCTCAAAGCTTTTTTCTCTGGATACTACTGATAATTTGGATACAACCGCCGATGCGGTGCAAAAAGCGGTGCGGACTGTGACACTTAACTTTTTTGGGGTACATATCCCTTTTTTGCCTTGTTCATAGAATCATATTGAATAATAGATTGTTTTATGGTATAATTAAGAAAAGATTGCTTGGATTAAGGGTAGATTTTGCTTCAAGGAGGTAACTATGGGAGCTTGGGGTGTCGGAATAACATCGAATGACGCGGCGCAAGATTTAAAATCAGACTATCAAGCGGCTTTTGCTTACTATGACATTGAGACCGCACTTGCCAAAATAGATGAATATGTTAGATTGGACGGATATGACGAATCAGACGAAAGCGATTGGTGTGACTACTATTATTCGCTTGCCAACTTTATGTGGAAAAAAGGTATCCTCACAGACGAGGTAAGAGATACGGCTGTTCATATGATCGACACCGGATTCGGTCTTGATATATGGGCAAACGAGGGTGAAAAGACACTTAATAAAAGAAAAAAAGCACTTGCGGAATTTAGAGAAATGCTATTGTCTCCGCAACCTGCCAAAAAGAAAATCAAGGTAGATTTATACCTTAATTCCGTATTTGATATTGGTGATTACATCGCCTTTCAGCTCCAAACAAGGGATAAGTCTTATTTGGTGAAAGAAAGCAGTTTTGACGAGGATTACTTTAGATCAATGGATGGAAAGTACGTTGTAATCAGAAAGGTTCAAGATCACATATCATATCAATCAAAGATTGTTCCCGAGGTAGCTGACCATTGGATAATCTACCAACTTTACTGTGAATTTTTTGATGCTATCCCCGATATATCTCAGCTAAGGGATGCAAATTGGGCATATATGGAAGGACGCAAAGCTTATTGCGATGCTCCTGATAAAAGTCCATATATGTATTGCGAAAGTTCACTTTTTCATTTCAAAAAAAGAGGGTATAAAATTATCGGCAATTGTAAGAACGGAATTGATGAATCTGTAGATAACTATCGAAATTCTCAATCTATATTTTTGGGCATTTCGTCTTGTCATTATAATGGCGATACGTGTTTAATAAACAGTATTTTAAAGACAAAAGAAAGCAAGGGATTCTGATACTTGTCTTTTATTGAGTTTCAGAATAAACTTCAAATGTTAGTTCTTGCAAGTTTAAGTCCCCCAAAAATCAGCAGAAAGAAAAATATTAATTTTGATACGGACACTTATCTTGCTCAAAAAACTCAAATAAGCCTTACAAATCAAGGCTTTTGAACAAAAAAATAGCACCGCATTTACGATACCGTTTTGTATCATAATTGCGGTGCTTTTGTGGTCGGAGTGAGGTGATTCGAACACCCGACCTCTTGGTCCCGAACAAATACGCCATTGTTTTTTGACTACTTTTGTTGACTTTTAGATGCTTTTTAGTCCGAAAACGGTGCTTTCCGATGCTCCCCGTCGCACTGTTTCCACGTAGTCCGAATCGGTAGATGGTCAAAGATGTGGTCAAGCCGAATTCTCATCCGAGAAACCGAGCCGCGATTATAGCAAAACTCGTACCGTCAGGTGACCAAACGGTTCACCCTGTGTCGAGTTTTTTTCTTCTGCCGTTAAGTATACCATACTTCTGAAAAACTGTCACCTCCTATCTTCAAGATGCAAAAATTGAGGTGCTGTAGTCAAAGAAAATGCTCCGTGAAAAAAGTCCGGATTTATTTTCGAAAAAGTGCTGGACTTCTTCTCTCTTCTGTGGTATGTTGTTGTGCTAACAGGAGGTGCAACCTATGAAAAGTATGATAAAAGAGCTATGGCACGGAAACATCATTCCACAAGAGGACAGCAGAAACAACTCAAAGGAGATGAAGGAGCTACTCGGATACATGGCAAGGCATCACGAGGACTTGGAGAAAACCTTCACCGACGAGCAGATGGGGATCTTCAAAAGGTTCCACGACTGCTGGGACGAGTACGTAAGCCTTGACGAATCAGCCATCTTCGAATATGCCTTCCGCCTCGGAGCAAGGCTCACAATGGAGTTGCAGATGGATAACGAATAATCAACGAGGGCTGGCAGAAATTAATCTGTCAGCCCTCAAAAATTACGATGCAGAAAGCAAAGAAATATTTATTGTCTTTCAAGCAGAGGCTTTGCCAAAATGTCATCTTTTCTTGTGATCAGATCATCCGTCGCAATTGCCGCTTCAAGAGCATCCGTGCCTATACGGTCAACTGTTGCACCAAGACGCTCCTTGACATATCCGTTTTCCTTATACCAAAGCATGACCTTTTCAATAACAGAGGGAACTTCGTCTGCCGAATATACGCTATTCAAGAGTGTTCCCATACGCTGAGTCTTTCCCCAAGTTCCGCCCACAAAGATACGGCAGACCGATGCCGCTTCCTTGGGAACAGCACCGAAAGGACATTTTCCAACGCAAACGCCGCAGCTTGTGCATTTAGACGTATCGATAACCGCCTTTCCGTTGACAACGGATACTGCCTTTGTCGGACAGCTTTCGGCACCGGCACATTTTTTACAGCCTCGGCAAAGCTCACTGTCAAAAGAGAACGCACGGCATCCCTCAACGCCTACATCATTAAGACTCGGCTTCATACAGCTGTTCGGACAGCCGCCTACTCCGATCTTGAATTTATGCGGAAGCTTCACGTCGCGCATCCCTATGTAAAACTTATCGTATATGACCTTTGCAAGTGCCTGTGTATCAATGTTTCC
>JAZSKO010000163.1:0-3348 GCA_045534875.1 Eubacteriales bacterium
TCTTCAACGGAGACATCGGCGTGATCGAGGATATCGTTGCCGCCGAGAGTTGCTTCTGCATCCGCTTCGATGACCGCATCGTCAAATATGACTTCACCCTCTTGGAGGAATTGGAGATGGCCTATGCCATCACGGTTCACAAGAGTCAGGGAAGTGAGTATCCCATCGTGATCCTGCCGCTCGGCTCGATCCCACCCATGCTCCAATCGCGCAATCTGCTCTATACCGCCATCACAAGAGCCCAGTGCATCGTGATCTTGGTGGGACGGGAGGCGGTTCTTCGGGGAATGGTGAGCAACAACCGTCAGGCGCTCCGCTACACGGGGCTTGCCAAATGGCTAAAAGAGAGGGACAGCGTGTGATGAAGGACCTGTTCGACCTGCTCTTTCCGCCCACCTGCGCGGCGTGCGATATTCTTCTGCCCTTTCGGGGATTGAATCGCCAAGAGCCGCCGATCCTCTGTCCCGCCTGCTCCAAGCGGCTCGACAGCGAGGAAAAGGACACCTGTGGCTTCTGCGGAAAGGAGGTCACGGTCTGCGCTTGCTTGCCGCCCTTTCTGCAAAAGGCAGGATGCGAGCGCTTCCGCAAGGCCTTCTACTATCGGCAGGGCGACCGGCGGCAGGTGCAGAATCGCCTTCTGTTCGCCATCAAGGATGCGCCAAGCCTTGCCGTGGTGGAGTTCTTCGCCGAGCGTTTGGAAACGGCAATCGAGGATTGGGTGCGCGAGCTTTCCCTTGATAGGGATGCGATCGTGCTGGTCCCGATCCCGCGAAGTCGGAAGGGCGTTTGGCGTACGGGGACCGATCAGGCCAAGCGGTTGGCCAAGGCGATCGGTGAGCGATGCGATCTCCCCACCGAGGAGATCATTTTGCGCTACGTCAGACGGGGGCGCGAGCAAAAGCGACTTGGCTCGGCAGAGAGACGGCGCAACGCCAAGCGCTCCTTTTATCGAAAAGAGGGGGCATCGGTCAAGGGAAAGACCGTGATCTTGGTGGATGATATCGTCACCACGGGAGCCAGTATGTCGGTGGCGGCAGGGCTTGTCCGTCGGGCGGGAGCGGAGCGCGTGCTCTGTCTTGCCGTGGCGGCGGACGCCACCAATAAAACGCCGCTCGACCGTCAGCCGCATTTCCGCATTTAAAGACCGAAAAAAACAGCCCTCACAGCGAAAAGTTTTCCTTTTTTTGCAAAAGCGATTGATTTTCGAGGGCAAATCATGTATAATGATGATAGAAGGACACGAACGAAGAAAGGAGGGAGACCATGCCGCAAAGCAAACCACAGGGAGCACAGCGGGGAAAGCCGCAGGCAAGACCGCAAACGGGGACCGTTGCAAAGCCCGCAAAGAAGCCGAACTGGTTTCGTCGCATGATCGGCAAGCTCCGCTCCTTACAGTTCAGTAAGAACATCGGCATCGACTTGGGAACGGCTACGGTGCTGGTGTATATGCAGGGGAAGGGGATCGTCTTGCAGGAGCCGTCGGTGGTGGCGATCGACACCAATACTGACCGCATCTTGAAGGTCGGCGAGGAAGCACAGCAAATGCTGGGACGCACCCCGGGCAACATCGCGGCGGTACGACCTCTGCACGACGGCGTCATCAGCCAGTATGAGGTCACCTTGAAGATGATCCAATACTTCATCCGACGCGCCTACGGAAACTCCTTCTTTGCACCGCGTGTGATGATCTGCATCCCATCGGGCATCACCGAGGTGGAGGAAAAGGCGGTTTTGGATGCCGCCAGAGAGGCGGGCGCGCAAAAGACCTACCTCATCGAGGAGCCGAAGGCGGCCGCCATCGGAGCAGGGCTGAACATCTATGCCCCCGAGGGCAACATGGTGGTGAACATCGGAGGCGGCACGACCGACGTCGCCGTTCTCTCGCTTGGAGGCGTGGTGGTGTCCGAATCCATCAAGATCGCGGGAGACAAGTTCGATGAGGCCATCATGGGCTACATCCGAAGAAAATACAAGGTGCTCATCGGAGAGAGAACCGCCGAGGCGATCAAGAAAAAGATCGGAGCGGTGTTCGATCATCCCGTTCCCAAATCGGTAGAGGTGAAGGGACGGTGCCTCAGCCAAGGTCTTCCCAAGGTCATCACCATCAGCTCCAAGGAGATGATCGAGGCGCTGGCCGAGCCGGTGTCCGCGATCCTGAACACGGTCTGCCTCGTGATCGAGCGCACGCCCCCCGAGCTGTTGGGTGATATCCTCAAAAACGGCATCGTGATGACGGGTGGAGGAAGCCTGTTGTACGGCTTCGATCAGCTCATGACCAAGACCACGGGGATCCCTACGCGCGTGGCGGATGACGCGGTTTCCTGCGTCGCCATCGGAACGGGAAAATCGCTGGATAATTTGGATATGCTCACCGAGGGACCCATCCACCTGTCCCGTGAACGAAAGGTAAGACTCTAAGGCAACGCCGCGCACGGGGTTGCCTTTCTCATTAAAAAAAACAACCAAACGGGAGGAATCCGTCATGGAATACGTCATTCGCGATCGCGAGCCGCTCGCGGTCTACCACTTTTTTGAACAGATCAGCGCCATTCCCAGAGGCTCCTACAATGAGCAGGGGATCGCCGACTATTTGGAGCGCTTTGCCAAGGAGCGAGGACTTGCGTGCCACCGAGACGCGGCGCATAATATCCTCATCAAAGCCCCCGCATCCCCCGGGATGGAGGGGCGGCCACCGATCCTTTTGCAGGGACACACCGACATGGTCTGCGAAAAGAACGCGGACGTGGAGCATGATTTTCAAAAAGATCCGCTTTCTCTCTACGTAGAAGGCGGATGCCTGCGCGCCAAGGGAACGACCTTGGGTGCGGATGACGGGATCGCTGTTGCCGTGATGCTGGCTCTTTTGGACGGAGCGGTCGAGACACATCCTGCCTACGAATGTCTCTTTACCACCGCCGAGGAGGTGGGATTGGACGGCGCGAATGCCTTTGATTACAGCCTTTTGTCGGCAAGACGGATGTTGAATCTGGACAGCGAGCAGCTTGGCGTGGTGACCGCAGGCTGCGCGGGAGGCCTGCGAAGCGACCTCACGCTTTCCCACACCCCCGTCCCCTTTGCGGGAGAGGGCGTTCACGTGCAGATCAAGGGGCTGATGGGAGGACATTCGGGCGAGAACATCAACAGCGGTCGCGCGAATGCCAACAAGCTCATGGGGCGGCTTCTGGCGAGACTTTCCGAGACGTGCGAGGTCTGCTTGGTGTCGATCGAGGGAGGCTCCAAGGACAACGCCATTCCAAGAGAATGCGAGGCCTATCTCGCTGTTCCCGATGCCGACGCCGCCATCGAGTGTCTGACCGAGGGAGCGGAGGAGATCGCCGCCACCTTAGG